>CBFHQV010000009.1:0-51834 GCA_965658055.1 Luminiphilus sp.
CCTTGGTGCAACGCTATCAATCCCACTCGCGCCACATCACTCAATTAAATTAAATGCTAGCCGTGGTGTGATTACGCGTATGCTCGGATTTTGATACCGTGGCTCTCTCGTACCAATACCGATTCTAAATTCATAGCCGGAGGACGATATGTCGACTAACAGGCCCCGGATACTAGTGACCGGAGCGGCCAGCGGCATTGGTAGGGCAGTGGCTGAAAAGTTGGCGCACGCCTATCGACTTATTCTCACCGACATTAATGTCGATGGCCTAAATGCGGTGGCCAAGCAGATCGAAGAACAGGGCGGTTCGGTGCAGCATCTGCCCTGTGATTTTGCGGAAGAGGTCCAAATCAGGGAGCTAGTTGGTGAGGTCACCTCACAAGAAAAGCTTGACGGATTGGTGCATGCGGCCGGTGTTGGCCCCAGTCAAGCGACCTGCGAACAGATCGTTACGATCAATCTATTCGGCACCGCGATCCTCTTGGCGGCGATGACCGGGGTAACCAACTCCAACGCCTCTTTGGTGCTCATATCCTCCCAAGCCTCCTACTTTGCTGCCGAGTGGCTTTCTTCCGCGGCTCTTGAAATATTAAAGGATCCGCTTCGCGCTGATTTTGGTGAGCGCATCAGCAAAGCCTGTGCGGGGCACGATCTCTCTCTGGGGACTGAGGCCTATGGCCTCGCAAAAATGGGCGTTCGGGTGCTGGCGGAAGAGGCGGCTGTTCGCCTGGGCGGACAGGGTATTCGTGTGAATACGATCTCGCCCGGAATCATCGATACGCCTATGGTGCACCATGAGGCAAAACATCTCGAAGGAATGGATTTGATGACGCAGATCACGCCTCTCGGGCGATGGGGACAACCTGCAGAAATTGCTGAGGCCGCGGCTTTTTTACTTTCCCCCGCCGCCTCCTTCCTAACCAGTGCCGACTTGCTGGTTGATGGCGGCTCCACCAAACCGATGTTGGCATTGCAGCGCGCCATGGCCACCAGCACTTCATCGTAAGGGTGGTGGCGTTGAGGGGGTTAAGCCAGAAAAACGTCGCGGGTGAAATAGCCGTGAAAGCCAAAAGGCACATGATGCTCAAGCAGGGCGGCCCCGTATTCAATGGTTGGGTCCTCTGCGTCTCGGACCTGAATTTCCGATAGGTGTGTCGCGGCATCGTAGACGACCGCCAGTAGGTAACCATCATTCCTTGCGTCCGCATTCCCTTTCGGTGCGAATAATGCCTCGGAGGTATAACGACCATCTCCAACACTCGCGGTGGTCAGCTTTCCTGTTTCGGTATTCAGGCTCACTAGCGTGTCGAAAAATCCCTTGTGATTGCAATGGTTGTGCGCAACGAAGTAGCAGCGATCTGTGAACTGACCGTTGAAATCCGTATTCCAGGCGGGGAACTCCCCTAATAGCCCGTCGTCATAGGGGCCACAGTGCGCGACACCAGTATTCAGGTTTAGCCGCAATCGGGTAAGTTGTGCGCCGGTGACCTGTTCGACGCTGAATACATCATGTAACCAATCGAAGCCAGCACTGTTGGATGATTGAAAAAAGTCGACGACAAGTTCTTCGCGGGTTTCATAGGCGTTTGCGAAGTGAACCACCAAGCCCGGCGGCAGTTCAAATTCACGCGCAAGCTTCATTGTTCGCAAATCAACGAGCAAACCGCGAACGCTTGCCTCTGGATCGAAAGTCATTGACTTGCTGAGAGTCGATAGGCCCAACAGCGGCCCGCCCAAACTAAAGCGAATAGAGCTTACGAGAAACAGCGCGTAATGTTCGCTGAGCGCAAAATCGTGAATGAACGGGAAGTAGGGCAAGGGGATGCGACAGCTCGCGCAAGGGTCGCCCGCGGCATCGATATCGTGAACATCCAACGCGCAGCGAATCCCCGATAGGCCGATACCGGCCAGGTTAACGCCAAAATTGATTTGATGGCCGGTTCGCGGGTGAATTTTGCCATGGGCGCTGAGGGTTTTGCGATTGTTAAGGAGCGACCCGTAGTACTCGGGACCCAAGGTCTCAAGGGTTGCCGGATTGAGTCGGTAGGGCTGTCCGCCCTCGTAGAAGGCACAAAGTTTGTCGCCATGCCACGAGACTCCCGTATTTGCGGGGTTGGAGATCGGTCGGAGCAGGTTTCGCAGGACGCCACCTTTTATCTGGGTCCCAAACCCGCGATGCGTTATGTGTCCTCCTTGCTGATCCGCAAGAAACTTCGGGGTTTGTACATAGCGATTTTTGAAATGAACCTTGCCGTCCTGAAAAGTGACGGCACTGACCATACCGGGACCGTCAAACCAATGACCATAGGCCTCGGCGCCGGCATTCATGGCGCCTGGACCGTTTCTGAAGAGTGTTCCTGTTAGGTCTGTCGGTATCTCCCCGCGGGTGTTTGTAACCCAGCCTGAGTGCTCCTCCATAAGCGCCAGAAAGCCCCGACGAAAATCCGCCGAGCTCTGGGCAACAGCCATGAGTTTTGCCTCAGCATTCATCGAGGTGACTCCTGCGCGGCGGTTGTCGTGGCAGGTAACAAGAGTTCAATGCTTGCCTCGAGCAACGTTTCGGCCAAGGGGTCTACGTCCACATTGAATTGGGACAATAAGCCTCTGGAGTACAGGTCAATCAGCCCGTGGGTGTGGGTTAGAAGTGCGATGATCCGCACCCAAACCGTATCAGGCCCAAAACCACCCTCTGGTAGATCAACAATCCTGGGCGGATCCTGTGGGTGCTCCCCTGGGACAACCGTGACACCGTAGCTCGCCAGTACCTCTCCGAAGAGGCCCATCATTCGGCTTACCGTTTCGCTCTTCAGTTCGGAGACCAAAGCCTGCAGGGGGGTAGATTCCTTTACCCCCTGTGTTTGGGGTGGGTGTGTTAGGAGTGCCCAGTAGCCAGGCCATTGTCGGGCGAAATTCAACGCGCCCAACAGGATTTGCTTGATCTGATCCCGGGGCGTCAGGTCACTGTTGGCCGGGCACTGGGTATGCGCGTCGAGGAGCTGGAATCCCCGCTGCTTGGTGGCTGCGAACAGGTGCTGCTTGTTGTTAAAGTAGTTGTACAGGTTCGCAGCGGTCATATTGGTTTGCCGGGCTATTTCACGCATCGACAAGGCTTCAATGCCCGAGGTTGCCATGATGCCGGCGATGGCATCCATGATGTGGTTTCTGGTAGCCGCTATCTCTACGGTATTTTGTGCGGGCTTGGGCATGGCAGCGCTACTTTGAGCAAAGGTGCGATGAGCATACCTTAACGATCGTTAACTGAACAGTCGTTAACTCGAGTAAACGCAACGTCCCCCGGCTCCAGGCCACCACGGAGAGCGAAAGGCTGGATCAGTCATTTTCCCTATTGGCGGGGGCGCTATTGGTTCCAGCGGAGGGTTAGCCCCGCCATGCGGGCAGGCGCCACCATGCCCGCATAACCCCCAATGGTCGGAATGTCCAAGCCAAACAGGTAGTACTCTTCGTCAAGCAGATTCTCCGCCCAAAGCATGATTTCCCAGTCTTTGGCCTCGTTGCTTAGGGTAAGTCGCACATTAACAAGGTGCGTGCCAGGGTTGATCAGGTGGGGGTCCAGATCCTCCTCGAGGAAATACCGGTCAACGAAGTTGTACTCGGCCCGGGCGCGGAGCCGGAGCGAAGAGGTGGGGGACCACTCCTGCGTCACGTAGGAAGAGAGGTTCCACTCGGGCGCATTGGCCAGCGGCCGTCCTGCCAAATCCTGGGCACACTGGCTATTGGCCCCCGGTGAACCGGATTGTGCTCCCAGCTCCACATAGTACCTTTCAACACTTTGCAACACGGTACATTGGGCGCCCGGAAAATCTTCATAGGTGGCGTGGGTATAACCCAGGGATGCGCCGATCGTTAGACCAGATAGCAGCACGTAGCGCAGATCGACTTCAGCGCCGTAACTTTCAAGGCTGCCGGCATTACTGACCCTAACCGTTGACCCGTCAAAGGTTTGTGATTGGAAGTCATCATAGTCCACGTAAAAGAGCGAGCCATTGAATAACAACCGATTGTTCAGCAGCAGGGCTTTCCAGCCAAGCTCCATGTTGAGTGCTGACTCCTCGGAGAACTCACCGTTCGAGCCTGACACCTCACGGCGTTGATTGAACCCGCCCGATTTGAAGCCGCGGCTCACCGTCGCATATCCCATGAGTTGTTCATCGACTTGGTAACGCAGGGTCATCATGGGTGAAAGTGCGGTATCGGAACGAGCACTGTCGTAGCGTATGTCGGGTCCGGCGACCGGTGGTACGTCGATAGAGAAAGAGGGTTCTGTTACCTGAGTGCCTACTCGGGACTTATCTTCTCGGGTCAGTCGTAAGCCCAAAATGGCATCTATTGAAGGGTTAATCTTCCAGGTCACTTGTCCGAACGCGGCATAGCTCTCGGTTCGATAACGGTTGTCGTCAATGTTCAGTGATCCGTCTGGAAAGAATAGGCCGAGAGTCAGTCCGCCTCCAATAGCAATGTTGTCGACGAGGGCCTCATGCTGCGTAAAGGTGCCCAGAGAATCAAAGTTTGCAACGTAGGCGTAGAGACCGGCCTGATAGTCAATATGATTGCCGATACTCGACAGGATTCGCAGCTCCGAACTGAGCTGCTCGAGGTCAACGGCCGTATCCGTACTAACCGCGCGAAAAGCCGTGAAGTCACCGTCGAATTCGCTATCTGACTGGTACTCCCGCCAGCCATTGATCCAGGTGAGCTGCGTGTTCTTGCCGGCGTCTAGCTGCCATTCAAGGGAGGCGCCTCTTATGGTGACTTGGTTATTGAGTTCACCATCGAACCAGTAACTGTTGCTAAAAGGGCGCGCCTCCGGGGGCGAAAAACCTTCGGTGTCTTCGAGAGCATTGAAGTCCAAAATCGGCTGTCCACTGGCATTCAGGCCAAGAGTCTGCTGTAACTGTGCCGATGGGTTCCGGGTGGCTGGCGTGTTGAGCGGCGACAGTCCGGCGTAGCTGCTAACCGCAAAGGCGCAACAGTCGGTATCCTCCTTTAGATAGTCGGCTGTCAGCAGAAACAGTCCCATCCCTTGATCTGTAAAATCGAGCTTGAGCTTGCCACGCACTCCTTTCTTGTTGAGGTCGTTTACGCCTTCGTTTAAGAACGTGTTGTGCCCGAGATGGTCTCGCTTTGATCCAAAGCCGCTGACACGCAGCGCATGATCGCTTTGACCCAGCGGGATATTGATCATGCCACGCAGCTGGCCCCGGTGCGTGCTGTCGTAGCTCGCCTCGATCATGGATGTAAAAGTGGATCCCGGATTGTTGGTATACACATTGATTGCCCCGGCAGAGGTGTTTTTGCCATACAGCGTGCCCTGGGGGCCTCTCAATATCTCAACCCTTGTTACATCGACCAGGTCGGCAATACTCATCCCCGCGCGGCCTTGATAAATACCATCAATGAACACGCCGACGCTTGGATCCACGCCAGAGTTGCTTCCTACTGATCCTATCCCGCGAATCCGGATAGCGGTCGAGCGCGAGTCAGTACCTTCAGAGATCAACAAATTTGGAGTGTACTCATCGAGGGAGGAGAGTTGGCGCACACCGCTGGCAAAAAAGAATGACTCTGAAAAGGCGGATACTGACAGCGGCACATCCTGCAGGTTCTCAACTTGGCGCGTGGCGGTGATGAGGACCTCCTCCAGCAGTTGGGCATGATCAGCCGATTCAGCACTTCCTGTCCCGCCACTGGTGCCGAGTACGATGAGGCAAGCTATCGACGTGCTGGAAGAGAAAAAGCGGGGCATAGCCATGTTTCTCGTTTTTTATACATGTGGTCTGCCTGTACCTGCCTAGCGGGACACGGGCTGAGCTTTCCAAGGATAACGCGCCAAGGATAACGTGACCGAAGCCAATTGTCTGGCGAATATCGCGGCCAGCAGAGCCAGCATAGACTGGTTCCCATTTGACCGGTGACGTTGGGTGGTTGGACATGGCGGCCCACGGTAGACTGGGCCTCGACAACGCCTTGTAAACAAGTTCAATAAAGGTGAGGAGTTGATGTGTTATCGGTAGTGGAGGAGCGTTCGGGTTGAAAGCGAAAGGGTGTCTAACGTGACGGCGTTAACCTCGGTGCTGGGCTGGATTGTGGTCATGGGACTGACCGGCTACAGCGTGGCCAAGGGCTGGCACTGGCTTCGCCGAGTTCAAAAAATAGCGCTGACCGATCGCTGGATTGTCGTTACCGGTTGTGATTCTGGTCTGGGTCGCCTGTTAGTGGAGCGGCTGCTGACTCAAGGATGCCGGGTCATCGCTTTATGCCATACAAAAACCGCCTGTGAACAGCTTCGTGAGGCCGGGGTCGCCTGCGCGGTTGACGTCGATCTGTCCAATCCGCCGCAAGTACTCGCCGCCGCTGAGCAGTGTCTCAGCGTCTGCAAAGGAAGGCTCTGGAGCGTTGTTCACTGTGCGGGCGTCGCCAAGCCCGGCTTTATTGATTATCTGCCACTAAGCTATTACCGCGACGTCATGGAGGTCAATTTTTTTGCCGTCGTCGGACTGACCCGCGCACTGCTTCCCGCACTGCGAACAACCCAGGGGCGCTGCATCATGGTTAGCAGCGTGGACGGCTTGGTGAGCTTGCCGGGCAATGCACCCTATGATGCGTCGAAGTTTGCCCTGGAAGCCTACTCCGATGCCCTGCGTGCCGAACTTTCGTTTTGGGATGTTCATGTCAGCGTGATTAATCCCTCCACGTTGCGCACGCCGATGTCAGCTACCTTCTTCGAAGCCCATCGCACGGCTTGGTCGGCCATGGAGCAACAGGAGCCGGAAGGCATATGGAAGCAGTGCTGGCCTGCGGTGTGGCTCGATCGCTTTATTGAGAAAAATTCTGAAAATCTGCGACGGATAGCGGCTAACCCAGCGGTTGCTGTCCGAGACCTAGAGCATGCCCTCGCGGCAAAGCGCCCCCGCTTGCGTTACCTGAGCGGGACCCTGGCTAAAACATTTTTTTACTTTCTCTGGCTTGGCCCCGAGTCCCTGGCCCTGAGAATTAAACGTCTGACCATTCAGCCCCCGCCGCCTACGGAGCTCTGATGCACATCAAGGGTTTACTGCACGTCAATATCAATTGCCACGACTTAGAGCGCTCAAAAAAATTCTATGAGCTATTGGGCTTCGAGGTCCTGGCGCCCGTGCCCTCCGAAGGCACAGACGCGGTTGCCCGGGCCGTCGGGTTTGATCACTATCGGGTTCGCGGGGCACTGATGAAGCACCCGAGTCGTATCATTATTGATCTACTTGAATGGGAGGAGCCCCGGGGCTTGGCTGTGTGTCGGCAGGCACTCAATGACGTTGGCATTGCTCGCATTGCGTTTATCACTGAGGATCTCGATGCAGACATTCAAACCTTACGCAGGCACGGCGTTGAACTTGTATCCCAGCAGCCCGCAGAAGCCCGGGGCCCCGGTGGATCCCCCGTGCGGTTCATTTGCTTTAGAGACCCGGACGGCAATACGCTGGAACTGGTTCAAATGTAAGGTGAGGCTATGTTTAGAGTTGTAACTTGTAATACCAATGGTATTCGCGCGGCACAGCGAAAAGGGTTTTTTGATTGGTTGCAAAAGCAAAAGGCGGATGTTGTCTGTATTCAGGAAACAAAGGCACAAATTCACCAGCTTGATCCAGCACTCTTTGAGCCCGCCGGATATCACTGCGTTTACAATGATGCAAAAAAACCTGGTTACAGCGGGACCGCCTTGTTCAGTCGACAAGAGCCGAAAAAAATTATCACGGCGCTTGGCTGGGAGCCTGTTGATTCAGAGGGCCGTTATTTACAGGCAGACTTTGACGGACTGAGTGTGATTTCTCTGTACGTCCCCTCGGGATCGAGCGGCGAGGTCGCGCAGGCGCGAAAAGAAGTGTTTATGGAAAACTTTTTTGAGCACCTGCGAGCGCTGCGGAAAAAACGTCGTGAGTTTATTATTTGCGCGGACTGGAATATCTGCCACAAAGAAATTGACCTGAAGAATTGGCGAGGTAATAGAAAGAATTCGGGCTTTCTGCCCCATGAGCGCGCGTGGCTCGATCGGGTGTTCGACGAGCTGGGTTGGATCGACATTTTCAGGCAGGTGAGGCCGGAGCCTGATCTTTATACCTGGTGGAGTAATCGCGGCCAGGCTTGGGCGAAGAACGTAGGGTGGCGACTGGACTATATGCTTACCACCCCGAAGCTATCAGGATCAGCTGTCACAGCCAGTATTTATCGAGAAGAGCGATTTTCGGATCACGCCCCCCTAACGATTGATTTTAAGCGTTGATGTTGTCGAGACGGGTCGACAGCGCGTAAAGTAGGCGCCTTCAGAAAGGAGTCGTTATGTTTATATCAAGTGCTTACGCACAGGCGCAGGGTGGCCAGCCCGCAGGCGGTGAGTTTTTTCAGCTGGGTTTTCTGGTTGTCCTGTTCGCCATTTTTTACTTTATTGCTATCAGGCCGCAAAGAAAGCGCCAAAAGGAACACCAGCAAATGGTATCGGCGCTGCAAAAGGGCGACGAGGTCATCACCTCATCCGGCATTCTTGGAAAAATAACGGGTCTGGATGAGCACTACATCCAGCTTAACGTGGCGTCGGGTGTCGACATGAAGATGCAGCGCGTTTACGTCAACGCGGTTCTACCCAAGGGCACCTTGAAGTCGGTAGGAGCGGAGTAACCTGCTGTCACCTTGCATACCCTATCCGCCGCGGATTGCGCTGGCGCAGCGGCCAACCCCGCTGGAGCACCTCGATCGAGCTTCGGAGAAGTGGGGCCAGGGAAAGCGACTTTGGATAAAGCGTGACGATCTTACCGGCTCGACCCTGACTGGCAATAAAGTCAGAAAACTCGAATTCTTTGCCGCCCACGCCAAGCAGCACGGTTACACCAGCTTTATTACCTGCGGTGGTCTTCAGAGCAATCACGCGCGCGCTACCGCAGGGGTCTGTGCGCAACTCGGTTTGCACTGCGAACTGATCCTGCGCGGCAAAGCCCCGTTCGAAGGCGGCAATACCCTGTTAGACCTCCTGTTTGGGGCTAAGGTAACGCCGGTAGCTCCCAGGGATTACGTTGCTGATCTAGAGGACATACTGGCGGGTGTCGCCGATGAGCACCGGCGGCGCGGGTATAAGCCGCTGGTGATTCCCACCGGTGGTAGTAATGGTCTGGGCATATGGGGCTATATCGCCGCCGCCGAAGAGCTGACAGAGGACATGGCCCGGGCCGGCATTGCACGAGCGTTGATTGTGTGTGCTACCGGCTCGGGGGGCACACAGGCTGGCCTTACGGCGGGGATGGCGGTAATGGCCCCTGACTCAGCGGTACTCGGTGTGGCAGTGTGTGATGATGAAGCGTACTTTAAGCACAAGGTCATGGCAGATTTCGAAGAAGCGCGGACGTTTTGGCCCGAGCTCTCTTGCGCACCCGAACGTATCCAAACCAATGACGCTTACATTGGGGCGGGATACGGGCTCGCCGGCGCGGAGGTTTATCAAACAATTCACCAGCTGGCCGCGCTGGAGGGGATCGTGCTCGATCCTGTCTACACGGGCAAAGCCTTTCACGGTTTGTTGAGTGAGCTGGCGTTAGGACGTTATCCGGATGTGGCGGATATTATTTTTGTGCACACTGGGGGAATTTTTGGTGTGTTTCCCCATGAACAGGGATTTCGAGACGCGATCAGTTGAGCCTCGCGGTAGCGACATCGTGACGCAGGAGTGAACATGACTTTTGAAGCTATGGTGACAGTGGTTAACGGCTATGCCTGGGGGCCAGCCATGCTGGTGCTGTTGCTGGGAACCGGTATTTATTTATCACTGCGGCTTGGTTTTTTAACCTTGCGCAAAATACCAACGGCATTTGGTCTGCTGCTAGGCGGTTTTAGCGGACAAGGCGCGGGGGATATTCCTCCGTTCAAGGCCTTGATGACGTCTCTTTCTGCCACCATAGGCACTGGCAATATCGCCGGTGTTGCCACTGCGGTCGCTTTGGGCGGGCCGGGTGCCATTTTTTGGATGTGGATTACCGCTCTGTTTGGCATGGCCACCAAGTACGCCGAGGGAGTCTTGGCGGTCCGCTACCGGGAACAAGATGCCCTGGGTGGCTACAGCGGTGGCCCCATGTATTACATTCGCAACGGGCTCGGCAGGCGGTGGCGGCCACTGGCGACTGCGTTTGCTATTTTCGGCGCCATGGCGGGTTTTGGTTTGGCCAATACCGTGCAGTCCAACTCGGTGGCCCAGGTGCTTGAGGCAAACTTGGGCATCCATTGGGTAGCCACAGGGGGAGTGCTTATGGTGCTCGTGGGTGCGGTTATTCTGGGGGGAATTAAGCGCATCGCCACGATGGCCAGTGCCGTTGTTCCCGCCATGGCGATTGCCTATGTTTTGATGAGCCTGATTGTGATTGTCATGAATATTGCGGAGGTGCCCGCTGCCCTGGGTACCATCGTATCGTCTGCCTTTAACGGCGCCTCGGCTGCCGGCGGCTTTGCAGGTGCCACCGTGTGGGCGGCCCTGCGATTTGGCGTCGCTCGAGGCGTCTTCTCAAACGAGGCAGGCCTGGGAAGCGCGCCCATTGCCCACGCGGCAGCTCAAACGAACGAGCCCGTAGAGCAGGGCATGATAGCCATGCTAGGCACCTTCATCGACACCCTGATTGTCTGCACCATGACAGGTCTTGTGATTGTACTCACAGGTGTCTTCGAAACGGGCGAATCCGGTGCGGCATTAACGTCAATGGCCTTCGCGCAGAGCATACCCGGGGGTGAATGGGTGGTCACTGTAGGCGTTTTGTTGTTCGCGATTACCACCATGATCGGTTGGTCTTTCTATGGCGAGCGGTGTGTGGTTTATCTAGTGGGAACCAAGGGCATTTTACCCTTCCGCTTGTTATGGGTAGCGGCGATACCGGTTGGCGCGGGCCTCAATCTGGGCGTGGTATGGCTGATTGCAGACACGCTCAATGCCTTCATGGCGATTCCCAATTTGATTGCCTTGCTGTTGCTATCGCCTGTTGTTATTTCATTATCCCGGGAGTATTTCGCCCGGCCTTCCTCACAGGCGCAATCCCAGAGCTAGAGCGCGATGACTTTCCCTGCTCCTGAAAAACTCGTTATCGCGATCTCTTCGCGCGCGCTATTTGATCTGGATGAGGCCCACGGGGTTTTCGAATCCGAGGGTTTAGAGGCTTATTCTCGCTACCAAATTGACAATGAGCATGTGCCGCTGGAGCGAGGATCAGCATTTGCGGTGGTCAAAAAACTCTTGAGCCTCAACGATCGCTTGCCTGAGCCACTTGCGGTTGAGGTGGTCTTGCTTTCGCGAAACAGCGCAGATACCGGGCTTCGCGTGTTTAATTCCATCGAGCATTATGGCTTGGCTATCACCCGGGCCGCTTTCTGCGGCGGCGAACCCCCCTGGCGCTACATTAACGCGTTTGGGTGTCATCTATTTCTATCGGCTGAGCCATCGGATGTTCGCAAGGCGCTCGAGAATCAGGTCGCGGCAGCGACATTAATGGCGCGGGCCCCGACAGATTCCGATAGCGGGCAGCTTCGCTTTGCCTTCGACGGCGATGCGGTCTTGTTCTCCGACGAAGCCGAACGGGTATTCAAATCTGAGGGGCTGGCTGCCTTTGCTGAGAGTGAGCGCGCAGCGCGCATGGAGCCACTACAAGGTGGGCCTTTTAAGAGTTTCCTTGGGGCGCTGCAGTCGCTTCAGCAAGCGTTCCCTGCAAGCGAAGCGCCTATCAGGACGGCCCTGATTACTGCCCGTTCAGCGCCGGCACACGAACGGGTCATCAGAACGTTGCGCGCCTGGGATATCAGAATCGACGAGTCTGTCTTTTTGGGCGGACTCAACAAAACCGAGTTTTTGCGGGCCTACCGGGCAGATGTTTTTTTTGACGATCAGCAGGCTCATTGCGAGCGCGCCGCCGATCATGTCACCACGGGGCATGTGCCTCACGGCATCGCCAACCAGCCTGCTGCCGATGAGCTGTGACCTTTTAGAATAAAAATCTCATTTTTTATTCTAAAATGCTAGCCAATGACGGTTCAGCGCGTTATTTTTGGCAGGTGTTTGGGAAAGGACCTTCACGTGAAACTGCAACAACTCCGCTACATCTGGGAAGTCGCGCACCATGATTTGAACGTGTCGGCGACGGCACAGAGCTTGTTTACTTCTCAGCCTGGTATCAGTAAACAAATTCGTCTGCTCGAAGACGAATTGGGCGTCGAAATTTTTGCGCGCAGCGGCAAGCACCTGACACATGTAACGCCTGCAGGTGAGGTGATTCTGGATTTGGCGGGTGAGATTCTCAGGAAGGCTGGTGCGATTAAGCGGGTTGCGCAAGAGTTTTCGGACGAGACAGTTGGCGACTTGTCGATTGCCACAACCCATACACAGGCGCGCTATGTTCTGCCGGGTATCATCAAAGATTTTATTCAAGCGTACCCAGACGTATCGCTGCACATGCAGCAGGGCACACCCATGCAAATTGCCGCCATGGCAGCTGAGGGGGTTGTCGACTTCGCGATAGCCACCGAGGCACTGCAGCAGTTCTCTGATCTCATCATGATGCCTTGCTATCGCTGGAATCGGTGTATCGTTGTGCCGAAAGATCACCCGCTGGTGAAGCTCGACAAGCTGACCCTCGAGGCGGTGGCCGAGTACTCTATCGTTACCTACACCTTCGGCTTCACCGGTCGCTCAAAACTTGACGAAGCCTTTAATTCTCGTGGGCTTGTACCCAAAGTGGTGTTTACGGCTGTTGATTCGGACGTAATAAAAACCTATGTGCGACTCGGCCTAGGGATAGGCATCATAGCGGGCCTGGCCTACGACGAAGAGTTGGATGCCGATTTGGTCAAACTCGACGCAGATCACCTCTTTGCGAGCAGTGTCACGAGCCTTGCGTTCAGAAAGGGGACCTTTCTTCGCGGCTACATGTACGACTTCATCAAGGCCCTGGCGCCGCATTTGACGCAGGAGCTTGTGCAGGAGGCCTTCTCGCGGGCTAATCCCAGCGAGCGGCAAGAACTCTACAGTCACATTGAGCTGCCGGTTTATTGATTCTCCAGGGTTTGCATAAACACCCTGACTTTATCGAGGGTTTCTTGGTATTCGGCTTCGGCCGTTGAATCAAAAGTAATGCCGCCGCCGCCCCAGCAATACAGTCGATCTCCCAAGGCTTCCAAGGTCCTGATGGCGATGCTCGATTGCAACCAGCCTGTTGCCTTGTAGGCAAACACACTGCCGCAATAAATGCCTCTGGGCGCGGTCTCCAGTTGCTTGATAATTTCGACCGCTCTGCGCTTGGGTGCACCTGTGATGGACCCGCCGGGTGAACAAACGATGAGGGCTTGACCAGCGGTCACGTTGGCGGCCAGCGAGCCAACGACCGTGCTCACCAGATGATGCACGTTATCAAAGCTCTGCAGGTCGCAAAGCGCGGGCACATGCACCGAGCCTGTGGTGCATAGTCGGCCAAGGTCATTTCGCAACAGGTCAACAATCATGACATTCTCGGCGCGGTCCTTGGCTGAATGGCGCAGTGCGTTAGCCAGACGCATATCCTCGGCAGGGTCGGGACTGCGACGAGCGGTCCCTTTGATGGGTTGGGTAATGATTTTGCCATCATCAACAGCAAGAAAGCGCTCCGGGGATAACGACAGGACTTTGTGGTCAGGCACCAGATGGAGGTAAGCAGAGAAATCTCCGGGAGCGACACTTCGCAGAAGTCGATAAGCACTGAAAAGATCGCCGCTAAAAGTGGTCGCGAAGCGATGCGCGAAGTTCACCTGATAGCAATCACCAGCACTGATGTAGGCGCGAATTTGCTCGACGCAGGATTCGAACTCTTCGGGACTGATATCCGGGGCAAAGGGAGCGCTAAGCTGGAACCGTTGCGACCAAGAACCCAAGTCACCATCAGTCAGTCGCTCCTGCACTCGGCGCTTTGTGGTTTCGGGGATATTTTCTGAGAACGCGACGAAGGCTCGCTGTGCTGTGTGGTCTTGCCAAAGGTGCCACAGGTAGAGGCCGGCACAAGCTGGCTGTAAGCATGTAGCCCTTACCCCCAACGCTGTGGCGGTGGTTTCAAAATCGAGAAATCCAATGGCGATAGCAGCTTCCGGGCTCGCTGCACGCGCTAAGTCCTGCTCGATCGCAGCAATCCAATCCTCGGGTTTGGACGAATAGTTCACAAGGCCGTAGAGGCGTTCTGGCAGGGCACTGATAATGTCAACGTCACCGACGCCCTGGTGGCGCTTTCGGCTGTCTAGGAAGGCAAAGCCGGGAAGGTCTGCGAACTGATCTGCCCAGCCGAGCGCATCAGCCTTATAGGGTATTTCAATCGTTGAGGATGACTGCATTTTCGCTGATTTTTATACCAACTTTACGTAAGATTGACACAAATGGAGCCGAACGAGTACCTTGCTCAGCGCCCCCTTACGCTCTGGTCAGGGATTGTTGCACCAGAACTCGACAGGGGCACACGCGGGCCGCGGCCCAAATAAAGCCAGAGTGAAGCTTGAGCAGCCGTCGAGATAATAGTCTCAATTTGTCGCAGTAGGCACGAGTTTAGAGAAAAGAATTTCCTATGACTGAGTCAACAGGTAAACAGCACCACGCCGGGGCGGATGAGTACGCCTGCCTCGAGAATCCGTTTAAGCGCGAGATCACAGATCGCGACGCTGCGGGCGGTATTTACGAAGCGGCGCTCGCCCGAGGTGAATCCCTACAGCAGCGGCCGTATCAAGCCGCGGGTGAGGCGAGCATCCAACGGCAGCACTTGAAGGGCCGCATGACGGTGTGGGAGCGCATCCGATATTTGGCGGATAGTGACCCCCATGTGTTGTATCAAAACTGGGGACCGAATCTTGACGGCGCGTCGCTGGTAACAGCCATCATCCAGGTCGATGGTCGGGACGTGGCGATTTATGGTCACGACTTTACCGTGCGTGCGGGCTCAATGGATGCCACTAACGGCAAAAAGCTGGCTCGACTCTTTGAGCTTGCAGCCAAACGGAAAATCCCCCTCGTTGGGCTAAACGATTCGGCGGGCGCCTATATCCCCGCTGGGGTTGGCGGGCTCGACGGCTACGCTGACGCGTTTACTGCACTCAGGAAGATTAGCGGAATCGTACCAAGCATTATGTGTATGTTTGGTTTCAATGCGGGCGGGGGCAGCTATCTGCCGCGGCAAGGGAGCTTCCTTATCCAGCCCAAAAATACCTTTTTTGGATTGACGGGTCCCGGGGTGGTGAAGTCCGTGCTGGGGGAAGACATCACGCCCGATGACTTGGGCGGTCCCAAGGTGCACAGTCAAACTGGCGTCACCGATTTTGTTGTAGAGGATGAAGTCGCCGCGTTGCGCAAGGTGCGGGAATTGCTGCGCTACCTACCTGACTCACACGCAGAGGCGCCCAAATATCGCGAGAGTTCGGATCCGGCTTCCAGAGCGACGTTGGATATCGATATTCTGTTACGCAAAGCGTTTAATTCGCCGACTGGCTTCAATACCCCTGTGGATATCACGGTACTTATTCAACAGCTGTGCGACCACGGCGACTACCTCGAAACCCAAGCGGACCGCGCACGAAATACGATCACGGCTTTTGGGCGCATGGGAGGGCATGTGGTCGGCTTCGTCGCCAACAACTCGGCCGTCGCCTCAGGTCAGATTGATATTGATGCCGCCTATAAAAACGCGCGGTTTATTCGTTTTTGTAATCTCTACAACATTCCCGTGATGTTTCTCGAGGACACCACCGGTTTTCTGCCGGGCAGTGAACAGGAGCATCGCGGCATTGTACAAGCGGGTCGTGCGATGCTCGATGCGATCGTCGATCTTCGCACGCCGAGATTTCTAGTGTTGGTGCGAAATGCATTTGGGGGTGCGTATGCGTCCTACAACAATTACCCGACCGGCGCAGACTACGTCGTAGCATTGCCCACGACCCGTGTTGCCGTGATGGGTCCCGCGGGCGTGGAGTACGTTTACAAAGACGAGCTCAAGAAAATTCGGGGTACGATCCAGTCGCGGATGGCCGAGGAGACCAAAGCACAAGAAGCACAGGGGCTTGACGCTGAGGCCGCGCGCAAGGCGGCAGAGTCCTTGGTGGCGGATTGGGCCCGAGCGGAGGAGGCTGAGTTGGCCCGCCGCTATGAACAGGAAATCATGAATCCTGAAGAGGCCTTAAGTCTCGGCTCTGTTTCCGAGATTGTGATGCCTGCTGATCTCCGCCGGGTGCTGACCGAACATCTGGCTTTTTGCCTACGACACTACGAGCCCGGGCCCATGAACGCCGTCCAACGTGAGTTTCACTAAGACCTGCTGTTAGAGGAGCCAAAAGTGTCCAACGAGCACTATCTAAACAATCCACTGATCCACCGGGACCGGCAGCTGGGTCGCAGTATGTCGCCCTGGGTAAAGCAGTTTGATTGCACCCACATCCGGCCGTTAATTATTTGCCGGGGGCCGATTCGCAAAGAAGCGATGGATGTCTTTGCCGAGATGGGAATTTCCCACTATGGCATTTTATTGTCTGAAAAAGACTCCATCGTTTACCCCCGAGCCTTGGCACCAGAGCTTCGCGTTCTAACCGATCCCTCGCGGGTCCACAGGGTTCCCGATTACAGCGGTGCCACGAAAGAGGAGCGACTGCAGCGGATCGATGACATCATTGCGATCGCTAAAGAGGGCAATTACAACGCGATCTTTGCGGGCTATGGTTTCATGGCGGAGGACGAAACGATGGTCGCCGCGATGGAGGCGGCAGGCCTCAACTTTATTGGCCCGTGCTCGCGAACAGTGCATGACGCCGGTCTCAAGGATGAGGCCAAGCGAACTGCTTTGAAGGCCGGTGTGTCTGTGACCCCGGGTATTGATAACGGTACAACGCTGACCCTACTGAAAAAGTATCCAGACAGCGCGGCGCTACGCGCAATGAGCGATGCTCACGAGCTGTCCGTTGACTGGGACGCGCTGCAAGGCACTGACCTGGAATCCATGGTCGATGCTGTGCTTGCTGCGGGTTACGCCAAGGGCGTTGATCTCTACACGGTGGATGAGCTGTCAGCGACGCTCACCGAAGCCGTCGAGAAAATTAATGCGGACTATCCCGAGAACCGGGTGCGCCTGAAAGCCATTGGCGGGGGCGGGGGTAAAGGCCAGCGTATTTTGGGCCTAGGTCAGGCGGCGAGAACACCGGAGTTGGTCCGTGAAATTCTCGCGGAGGTAAAAGCAACTGGCGTTGGCGACAACAAGAATGTGTTGGTCGAGCTCAATATTGAAACAACCCGGCATCAAGAGATTCAGGTGGTTGGTAACGGAGACTGGTGTATCACACTCGGTGGTCGGGACTGCTCATTGCAAATGCATGAGCAAAAGCTGCTGGAGGTATCGGTCACCCGGGAATCTCTTCTGGCGGCGGAAGAGGAAGCGCGCCGAGCGGGCCGGGCCGTCGAGGCAGATGTTCTTGCTCAGGACGTCAAAACCCTCGATACCATGGAAGCCGAGGCAGCCAAGTTTGGTGGCGCTGTGGGTCTGGACTCGGTTTCGACGTTTGAGTGCATCGTCGATCGCGACCGTCATTTCTTCATGGAGATGAATACCCGAATTCAGGTCGAGCATCGTGTCAGCGAGCTTTGCTACGGGATGGAGTTTTCCAACCCCGACAACCCGGACGAAAAGTTCACGGTCGACTCACTCGTCGAGGCTATGGTTTTGTTAGCCGCACACGGACCTAGCCTGCCGGAACCGCGTCGAGTTCCGCGCTTCAACGACAGTGTTGAGGCCCGATTAAATGCAACTAACGATGCGCTTCAGCCCAGTGCCGGTGGCCAGATTCAGTTTTGGTCTGACGCCATTGAGGGAGAAATCCGTGATGATCAGGGCATCAGCCTGCACAATCCGGATACCGACGTGTTTATGAATTACACGCTCGCGGGCGCCTACGACTCCAACATTGCGCTATTACTGACCGTCGGGGAGAGCAGAAGCCAAACCTACGAACGGATGAGCGAAGTCATTCGCAGCACCGCGATGCGTGGCCCAGAGCTCAATACCAACCTGCGATTCCACTATGGTCTGGTTAACTGGTTCTTGGGCAATGGGATCAACGCGCGACCCACCACTCGATTTATCGTGCCCTATCTAACCAGCGTGGGGGAGTTGGCAATGGAATCGGCGCGGGTTGATGTCGACATCGCTTGGCAAGCGCTGTGCAAGCAACGAACAAGTGGTCTAGAGTCCGCTCAGGCTAAATCCTTATCCGCGGTGCTAACTCGAAAGCACTCGTTGTTGTTACGCCCCATAAAATTATTGATGTCATCACCCCATTTACTTGCCGGATGGCTGAGTATCAATCAGCGTGCGTTCAGCTACGATGGCGAGCACCTGAGCTGGGCGGAAAATCCTGTGGAGGTGCTGTCAGATACCTATCATTTCCTGCGCATGGACTGGTCTGAAGAGGCGCCTGCCGCCAACGTGATATGGGATCACGATTACGCGATCTTGTCCGAGGCAGAGGATTTTTATGCCGATATTAGCCAGCAGTTTGGGATAAGTCTCTGGTCCGAGGTTGCCACATTTATCGATGGCAGTGCGCCCTCGGGCATCGAAAGCGCTGATTGGGAAGCCATTCAGAAAGCGCATCGAGGATTTCAGGCGGGGATGGAAATCCTCGAGCTCCTTCCGGCGATGGCTAGATTTACCGGCTTCTTCGAGTTGCAGGTAAACGAGGACTTGACCATCCACATACCCGATCGTCTGCTCGACGAGGAGTATCAAGCCAAAATGGCCAAATCCTTGGCGCCACCGCCCGTCGCTAAATCAGACGAGGTCGTGGCGGTCAGCGGAGGCATGTTTTACGGCCGTGAGGCCCCCGACGCACCCTTGTACGTTCAGGCGGGCGATCACTTTGAGGCGGGAGACCCACTCTACATCGTCGAAGTCATGAAAATGTTTAATAAGGTGTACGCCTCTTTTTCGGGCACCGTTGACGAGGTGCTCGTCGAGGGCGACGGCGTCATCATTAGCAAGGGTCAGGTGCTTTTTAAAGTGACCCCGGATGAAGAGGTTGAAATTGAGTCAGACGAGGTGGTCGCAAAAAGGCGCAGGGACCATACAACTGATCTGATGCAAATGTTTTTGTAAGCGAAGAGAGGCTTAGCGTGATTACTTCATTGGACCATATTGCGATTGCAGTGCCTGATTTCGAAAAGGCGGTTAAGCGCTTTATGGAAGATTTTGGGCTGTCTTTTGACGGCACCGAGGACGTGCCCTCGGCGAAAACTAAGACGGCTTTTTTCTCGTTGCCAGAGACGCACATCGAATTGGTTCATCCGCTCGATGGTGGAGGGCCTATCGCGAAGTATCTCGAAACGCGCCCTGGCGGCATTCACCACTTATGTTTTAGAACGGACAATATCGATGAAGATGTGCGCCGGCTGCGCGGGCTGGGTTATCAGTTTCTCTCCGAGGAACCATCTCCCGGGGCACATGGAGCCCGGGTGATCTTTATTCATCCAAAGAGCTGCGACGGTGTCTTGATAGAGCTGAGCGAGCCAAGTGGTACAGGGGCATAGCCGTGAGCATTTATGATAAGTCATCCGCGAGGTTAGAGGATTGGGAGGCTTTGGTAGCCGCCCAGAGCAAGGGGTTAACCCCCGAGGAGTTCGCCTGGCATACGCCCGAGGGTATAGCACTCAAGCCGCTTTACACCGCCGCGGATACCGCCGATTTGCCCTACACGGACACCATGCCGGGAATATCGCCGTATATCCGGGGGCCCATGTCTACGATGTATGCGGGCAGACGCTGGACCATACGACAGTACGCCGGGTTCTCAACTGCGGAGGCGTCAAATGCCTTTTACCGGCGAGCACTCGCGGGTGGAGGGCAAGGTATTTCCGTGGCGTTCGATCTTGCGACCCATCGCGGTTACGATTCGGATCACCCACGAGTCGCGGGTGACGTCGGTAAAGCGGGGGTCGCGGTCGACTCCGTCGAAGACATGAAAGTGCTGTTTGACGGTATTCCCCTCGATAAAATCTCGGTCTCGATGACCATGAACGGTGCTGTCCTGCCCATCCTCGCGGGTTACGTCGTTGCGGCCGAGGAGCAAGGTGTTTCCCAAGACATGCTGTCCGGGACCATTCAAAACGACATCCTCAAAGAATTCATGGTACGCAACACCTATATATATCCGCCTGAGTCAAGCATGCGCATTATCGGCGACATCATTGCCCATTGCTCAGAACACATGCCGCGGTTTAACACGATCTCCATTTCCGGCTATCACATGCAGGAAGCCGGAGCCAATGCTGCGCTCGAACTGGCGTATACCTTAGCTGACGGCAAGGAATACATTAAAACCGCACTGAAGGCGGGGCTAAATATCGACCAGTTTGCTCCCCGGCTGTCATTCTTCTGGGGCATTGGTATGAATTTCTTTATGGAGATCGCCAAAATGCGCGCCGCGCGTTTGCTTTGGACGGAGATCGTATCCGCGTTTGGGCCTGAGAATCCAAAGAGCTCAATGTTGCGAACCCACTGCCAAACCTCTGGCTGGTCTCTGACCGAGCAGGACCCTTATAACAATATCGTGCGCACCACGATTGAGGCCATGGCGGCGGTTTTCGGGGGAACACAGTCACTGCATACCAATGCTCTCGATGAGGCCATCGCGCTGCCTTCAGATTTTGCGGCTCGCATTGCGCGCAACACACAACTCATCCTGCAGGAGGAAACCGGGATTGGTCAGGTCATCGATCCCTGGGGTGGCTCCTATATGATGGAGTCGTTGACCACGGATATCGCCAACAAAGCCCGTGAGCTGATCGCTGAAATTGATGAATTGGGCGGTATGGCCAAAGCCATTGAAAGCGGCATTCCCAAGCTGCGTATCGAAGAGGCCGCTGCGAAGAAGCAGGCACGAATTGATCGAGGAGAAGACGTCATTGTTGGCGTCAATAAATATCGCAATGACTCGGTCGACGAGGTCGATGTCTTGGAGATTGACAACGAACAGGTACGCGAGAGTCAGATAGCGCGACTCGAAAAAATCCGGGGAAGTCGGGATGCCGACGCGGTTGCGAAAAGTCTTGCAGCACTTACGCTGGCGGCCCAAACGGGAGAGGGCAACCTGCTCAGCTTAGCCATTGAAGCGACTCGACACCGTGCTACTGTAGGCGAGATCTCGGATGCGCTTGAGGAAGTCTATGGCCGCTTTGTGGCCCAGGCGCAAACAGTGTCCGGGGTTTATGGTGCTGCCTATGAGAATGACGACAACTGGAAATCAATAGCCGTGGACATAGAAGGTTTTGTGGAGCGACACGGGCGAAGACCCCGCATGCTCGTCGCGAAAATGGGCCAGGATGGTCATGATCGTGGCGCCAAGGTCGTGGCTACCGCGTTTGCTGATGTGGGGTTTGACGTCGATCTGTCACCCATGTTTTCAACGCCGGAAGAAGTAGCCCGACAGGCGTTAGAGAACGATGTTCACGTCGTGGGTGCCTCGAGTCTGGCGGCGGGCCACAAAACGTTAGTGCCCCAGCTAATCGACGAGCTGAGAAAGCAGGGGGCGGACGACATCATTGTGATCGCTGGTGGTGTCATTCCGCAGCAGGACTATGAGTTCCTTGAAGGGAGCGGTGTGGCGCTCATTTTCGGCCCCGGCACTCCCATTCCCGATGCTGCGCGAAAGGTTCTCGATGCCATAAATGCAACGTTACCGGCGAACTGACGCGACCAATGGCAATTGACCCTGCGGCCATTCTCGACGGCGATCGCCGAAGCCTCGCCAAGGCGATAACGCTAATTGAGAGCAGCCGCAGCGACGATCGCGAGCGAGCACAGATCCTGCTTGACGCGTTACTACCCCACACCGGGCGAAGCATCCGCGTAGGTATTACCGGGGTGCCCGGGGTTGGAAAATCCACTTTCATAGAAGCTCTCGGTCTTTTTCTGATCGGCCAAGGGCATCGTGTTGCTGTGCTTGCGGTTGATCCGAGTTCGCCGGTCGCCGGTGGGTCTATCCTGGGCGACAAGACCCGTATGGAAATGCTCTCTCGCGAGCAGGCGGCGTTTATTCGTCCATCACCTGCAGGGTCCGCGCTGGGCGGAGTGGCCCAAAAAACACGTGAATCTGTGTTGTTGTGTGAGGCTGCTGGGTATGACGTCATTCTGGTGGAGACGGTTGGCGTGGGCCAGTCCGAGCATCAGGTGGCGCAAATGGTCGATTTTTTTCTCGTCCTGATGCTGCCTGGCGGTGGCGATGAGCTCCAGGGCATCAAGAAAGGCATTATTGAACTGGCCGACGCTATTGTTATCAACAAGGCCGATGGCGATAGCGAGGCTATTGCTCGATTGACCCGGCAACACTATGCGGGCGCACTATCGCTGCTTAGTCACGAAGCGTACTGGGCGCCAGAGGTGATGACCTGTTCGGCACTGCATGGAAAAGACGTGGACGCGGTTTGGGAAATGGTCTCGCGTTATCGAGAGGCCAGCGAAGGTGCTGGTGAACTCGCCGCAAGGCGTTCCAAGCAGAATCTCTCCTGGATGTACCAGTTGATCGACGAAATGTTGCGTATCAACATAAAGAAGCATGAGTCGGTGCAGTCGGTCTTACCGAAGATAGAGCGTGATGTGCGAGCGTCGACGCTGACACCGCTGGCGGGTGCGCAGCAAATTATCACGCTGAGCCAGTCCAAGCCCTAGGTGAGATTTCTCGCTCTAGAAAAGCTGATTAATCTCCACGACGGCTATCGCAAAGTGGTCAAGCACAATGCCCTTGAGGTCTTGCTGGTGCAGGAGGAGGGGCGTCTACATATCGTGCAAGCCCGCTGCCCACACCAGGAACAATCCCTCCACAGCGCGGAGGTGGCGGGCAATCACCTGTACTGTCCTCGACACCAATTTGGCTTTGATCTTGACACGGGATCGCAGCTCGATGGCGCCTGTGGTCCGCTCAAGGTTTACGCGCCAATTTTCGAAGGCGCTCTGGTAGGGATAGAGGTTTCCGATGAGCGATAAGGAGCACAAGCTCTTTTCGACGGATCAGCTGCGCGCTATCGATGAGCACGTGATTGAATCGGGCTGTGCCTCGGGCTACGAACTCATGGAGCGTGCTGGCCTACAGGGATTTGCAGCCATCGAAGAATTAGCGCGAGCCGCTACGGCGGTCGTTGTTCTGTGTGGCACCGGCAATAACGGGGGAGACGGCTGGATCATTGCCCGGGAGGCAAAGGATGCTGGCCTGCGGACCACGGTGTGGCTGTTGGGGGATGAAGATAAGATTTTGGGCTCCGCTCGGAAGGCCCTCGATAGCTTTCTTGCGCAAGGCGGCACCTTTCGCCATCTTGACGACCCAGCGCAACTCGCATTCGATGGCTCTACGCTAATTGTCGACGCGCTCATCGGTAGTGGGTTCAGCGGTGAGCTTCGCCCAACGCATATCGCCATCGTAGACGCACTCAACAAAACGTCGAATCCGATCGTTGCTCTCGACTGCCCAAGCGGTCTTGATGCCAATACCGGCATGCCCAAACCGGTAGCAGTGAAAGCGGCCATCACCCTGTCATTTATCGGTGATAAGCAGGGTTTCCATACCGCCGAGGCAGCTGACTATCTAGGTGACCTGCAGCTTTTCGATCTCGATATCCCAAGCAAGTATTTGGAGGAGGCGCCCAGCGCGGCATACCGGATCGAACCGGGCAGCAGCGTGCGCAACGTGTTGCGCCGGAAAAGCAACTTTCACAAAGGCCTGGGCGGTCATGTACTGGTCGTTGGCGGCAATATCGGGTTTGGCGGAGCGGCCATTCTTGCAGCCGAGGCGGCACTGCGGGTGGGGGCGGGAAAGGTCACTCTCGCGGCAAGAAGCGCCGCAATTCCAGCTGCGTTAGCGAGATGTCCGGCGCTGATGGTGGTGGCCATCGAGGATCCGCGTGACCTGGTGGCGCTCTGCAAGGCCGCTGACATTGTGGTCATCGGCCCGGGGTTAGGCCAGTGCAATTGGGCTCGGGGTTGCTTGCAGCAGGTAGTAGAGTGGCATTCGAAGCTGCTATTGGATGCCGACGCGCTAAATTTACTGGAGCAGCTGGAATCCACCGGATCAAACCACCCGGGCTGGCCGGTGGTCACGCCTCATCCGGGAGAAGCGGCAAGGCTTTTAGGGGTATCGACCGCCATTGTGGGTCAAGATCGCTTTCAGGCGGTGCGACAACTCGCGGAGTCGATCAACGGCACCGCCGTTCTCAAGGGGGCCGGGTCTCTTATTGCATCATGCCAGTCATCGAGTGGGGTAGGGGTGTGTATGGCAGGAAATCCCTACATGGCTACTGCCGGGATGGGGGACGTGCTCTCCGGCTTGATCGGCGGCTTGGCGGCTCAGGGGCTGGACCCGGAGCGAGCTGCACAGCTGGGGGTTTTTTTGCATGCCACCGCTGCGGATTATTGGGTTGAAGCCAACGGACGCTGTCTCATCGCGACTGACATTGTAACCGCGCTTCCCAAGGTCATGCAGGACTGGATTGACGGTGGTGCGGCGCGCTAGCGCAAATAACGGAAATCCGGTGCTTCTATTCCGGCCTGCCATAGCCGTTCGAACCGCTCAGCCTCGGGCCGCGCCTGCGCAGGGCGCGCCAGTCGCAGAAGCGGTTGCTGGCGCCGGATAACCCATCCGTAGGCGTTATCGCCAATAAAACGGGTGGTCTCTGTCCACTCCGGATGATCGTCGATTACTCGCAGTGACATCTTTGAGGATACTCGCCGGGCTTGTGCAAACAGTCGATGCTGATTGGTCACGGCCGGATCGTAGTCATCGATCAAAAGACGCACCCGCGCAAGGGGTGACTCACGAAGAAATAGCATGATAAGCGAGCAGAATTCATCACTATTGAGGGCATCCCATTGGGAGGGCGTCGTGGATACATCAATTTGACGCTGCGACAGAATGACGCACTGGCGAATCCATTCTTGGTCCGGCTCAGTGATCATCGCCATACTCCGAAGGATCGATGAGGGCACCGGCGTGATCTAAAAACTCAAAAAGCGTCCCGACCGGCTGCTCACTGTCGACTGGTACCTCCGCTCCGCGGCACAGCGCGGTCAGCGTCGGGATGACCTGCATCGGAAGAGGTGCAGACACCCTCCCATTGGCGAAGACCCTGCAGGTGTTGTCACTTTTGAGCCAGTTCACTTTTGCGCAAGCGGCGATAACAACCGTGCTGGCTTGGGGCAGCACGGGGCCACAAGGCTCACCGTGCTCGGTCAGGAGCTCTCCCAGCCATACCCCTGAATCTAACGCCTCCAAGGCGTTTAGCGCTGCATCTCGTGCATTTTGTAAATCTCGTTGGGTAAGTTCCCCCGCGTCGAAGGTCGGTGTCAGCCTGCTTGGGTCGGCGAGCAAAAGCTGCGGGTCGATCGCTTCGAGTGCTTGATCAGTGAGGCGAGCGATGAGGTCAGAGAGGCGGGGAGCGCGGAATCCGATCGAGTAGGTCACACACTCGCCCTCAGCCACACCCCAATGCGCGACTTTGGGCGGCACATAAAGCACATCGCCCGGTGACAAGAGATACTCTTCTTGCGTAGTAAAATTAGCAAGCAAATTCAGAGATTTATGGGCCATTTTTGGTGTACTTTCGTCACAGCGTTGGCCCAGCCGCCAGCGCCGAGTTCCCGCACCCTGCACCAGAAAAACATCGTATTGATCGAAGTGTGGTCCGACACTGCCACCGTCTGTGGCGTAACTGATCATGACGTCGTCGTAGCGCCAGGAGGGTAAAAACCCCACGCACTCTTTCAGCGCTGCCACCTCAGGTAGCAGTCGGTCCACCCCCTGAACTAATAGCGTCCAAGGACCCGGCAACCGAAAGTCAGCCTCGGTAAACGGACCGTTGGCAAGCTCCCAAATGCCTTGGTGGCAGGAAACGATCCGACTTTCGACGTCATCCTCTAGCGCAAGTCCCGCAAGAACGTCAGGTGCTACGGTCAACGCCTCGACCGACACGCCGCCGGGGATTAGCAAGGGCTGTTTTTGCCAGTGGTGGTCTAGAAAATGCGCAACGTCGAGGTTGTCGAAGCGATAGCGCGTCACTGGCGAGCCGGATTAGCTGTCAATGGCCGAGGCCTGATCGCCGGCATTGCCTAGATAGGATTGCGGCGTCAGTCCGAGCAACTGTGCTTTGGCGTCAGCCGGGATATCCAGCGTGTTGATGAATTCTCGGAGGGCGCTTTGGTCGATCGCTCTACCGCGGGTTAGCGCCTTTAGTTTCTCGTAAGGCTCAGGGATGCCATAGCGTCGCATAACAGTTTGAATGGGCTCGGCAAGTACTTCCCAAGCGCCTTCGAGGTCAGCAGCAATGCGATCCTTGTTGACTTCCAGCTTGCCAATACCCTTGAGCGCCGATGCGTAGGCGAGCAGGGAATAACCGAGACCCACCCCCATGTTGCGCAGCACAGTGCTATCGGTCAGATCGCGCTGCCAGCGGGACACGGGAAGCTTATCGGCAAGATGAGCCATGAGGGCGTTTGCCAGTCCCAGATTGCCCTCCGAGTTCTCAAAATCAATCGGGTTTACCTTGTGCGGCATGGTCGACGAGCCAACCTCACCGGCAACGGTCTTTTGTTTGAAATAGCCCAAAGAAATATATCCCCAGACGTCTCGATTGAAGTCAATCAATATCGTGTTGAAACGCATCAGACCGTGAAAGAGCTCAGCCATATAATCGTGGGGTTCAATTTGGGTGGTGTAGGGATTCCAGGAGAGCCCTAAACTCGTCACAAAATCCTCAGCGTGCCGCTGCCAATCGACGTCCGGGTAGGTCACCATGTGGGCATTATAGTTACCCACGGCACCATTTATTTTTCCAAGCGGTGCGATGCCGGCGAAGTCCTCGGCCTGCTTGCGCAATCGAGCCACAACGTTGGCGATTTCTTTGCCCAACGTGGTCGGGCTCGCGGTTTGGCCATGGGTTCGCGATAACATTGGCGTGGCAGCTTCTGCTTTGGCAAGGGCGGCGAGCGCGTCTATCAAGGCGTGCATGGCCGATAGCAGAACCTTAGTGCCATCCTTAAGCATCAGCCCATGGGACAGGTTGTTAATATCCTCTGAGGTACAGGCAAAGTGAAGAAATTCGCTCAAGCCAGCCAGCTCTTGTTGCTCTGCCACGCGCTCTTTGAGGAAATACTCAACCGCTTTCACATCGTGATTCGTCGTGCGTTCAATGTCTTTTATCCGGCGAGCATCGTTCTCGGAGAAGTTATTCACGATCCCGTCGAGATAATCGCTTGCCGCATTGCTCAGGGCGGGGACCTCAGATATGCCCTGGTGCGCCGCGAGGGATTGAAGCCATCTCACTTCAACGGTTACCCGTTTGGCGATCAGGCCATATTCGCTGAAAATTTCACGAAGCGGTGTGATTTTGTCGGCGTAGCGACCATCCAGTGGAGACAATGCAGACAGGGTCGTCAACTCCATGCTAATCGTTTCCTCGGTGCCGGTTTTCCTGTAGGAGAAATGCCGTTATCTAAATCCTAATTCACGGGATAAAGTAAGGGCTGCATCGCGTATTCTCCCACGCTGGAGTACAAGCTGCCAACGTCTTCCGCCAAGTTGTCGCCACAGGTGTGCAGATCTTACTCCGGCTAGCAAGCATGCTCTTATGATCTCGGCATTGGCCTCATTCTGCAAATGCTGTGCGCTCCCCGTTACCCTGACCCGAAAGGACAGCGTACTCAAGGTATCCGCATAAATAGCGGCAACGCTGTTGCAGACCTGATTGACATGACTGGTAAAGTGTTCAGCTTTGAATTGGGAGTGCTGAAGACGGCTGTGCACTACTTGCTGAAGATCACCTCGCGCAGAAAATTTGCGCTCTAGATGCAAGATCGCCATCACGTAACGCATCATCGAGGCGCTACTTTCTTCCCCGGTAGAGGCCAGTCCGGCCCCCAGGTTTTGCAGCCCGAGCTTAATGCCCTGTATGTTGCCGTAGACACTGTCCACGTCTGGGGTATCGAAGCTGAAAAGGGAGTGAATGGACGCTTCCAGGAACTCGAGGGGATAGCTGCCGGTGCGTGATATCTGATCGACGAGACGCGCAACCTGAGCGACACCCGCCAGCGCCATTGTCTGCTGCTCGAGTCGGGATC
The DNA here is from genome assembly GCA_965658055.1 of Luminiphilus sp. Taxonomy (GTDB): domain Bacteria; phylum Pseudomonadota; class Gammaproteobacteria; order Pseudomonadales; family Halieaceae; genus Luminiphilus. Next base: position 28,155 of record CBFHQV010000009.1, read on the forward strand.
GCTGGGTCACGCGACCCCCTCAATAACGCCACCCCCAAGACAGCGTTCACCATCATAAAGTACGACGGATTGACCGGGGGTCACTGCACGTTGTGGAGAATCAAAGCGAATCCTATACCCCCCCTCGACAGCATCAACGCAGCAGGCTTGATCTGCCTGTCGATAGCGAACTTTGGCGGCACACCTCAAGGGGCCTTGCGGCGTTTGCCCATTGATCCAAAAAATATCCGAGGCTATGAGCTCATTGGCAAAAAGCGCGGGGTGGTCATTACCCTGGGCAACCACCAACACATTTCGATCGAGGTCTTTGCCCACCACATACCACGGCTTCTCCGGGCGTTCGGCGAGCCCGCCGATCCCAAGTCCCTGACGCTGACCGATAGTGTGATACATGAGACCTTGATGTTCACCAATCTCGCTACCCTCCGTGGTTTCGATCACCCCGGGTTGCGCGGGAAGGTATTGCTGCAGGAAATCCTTAAACCGCCGCTCACCAATAAAACAAATACCCGTGGAATCCTTCTTTTTGGCGGTCACAAACCCGGCGGTTTCGGCCAGCTGCCGGACTGTCGTTTTCTCAAGTCCGCCGAGGGGAAACAGAGTGCGGCCAAGCTCGAGATGACCCACTTGGTGTAAAAAGTAGCTTTGATCTTTGCCGGCGTCCGCGCCCTTGTAGAGTGTGGGCACACCCTGCTCATCCCCCCTGGTCTGAGCGTAGTGCCCGGTGGCAATTCGATCAGCCCCCAGAGAGGTCGCATAATCGAGGAATGCTTTAAATTTGATCTCTCGGTTGCAAAGAATGTCAGGGTTTGGGGTTCGCCCGGCACGGTATTCTGAGAGGAAGTGCTCGAACACGTTATCCCAGTATTCGGCAGCAAAGTTGGCACCGTGCAGAGGAATTCCAAGTGTGTCGGCCACTGCTTGAGCATCCGCGAAATCCGCCTGCGCGGTGCAGTACTCGGTGCCGTCGTCCTCGTCCCAGTTTTTCATGAACAGACCCTCAACGCGGTAGCCCTGTTCCTTGAGAAGCAGGGCCGCCACCGACGAGTCGACGCCACCGGACATGCCAACAAAAACCGTTTCCTGACTACTCGGCGACATCGCCTAGCTATCGCTTACGAAGGAAAGTGGCGCGACAGCGCCGCGGAGGTACAAATCCACTGCCCGGAGCACTAGGGGGCTGCGCAGGCGAATGGCGCTATGAGTGAGTTGATCTTGGGTCATCCAGTGCGCTGCGATGATGCCTGCATCCAAGCTTCGTTCACACATTTCCATCTCGGGTTTACAGACAAAGCCATGCCGCAGGTAGGTGCTGCCATTGGGGGCTTCATAACGAGCGACCCCGAGATAACCCGTCGTTGTAACTGCCCAACGGGTTTCCTCAAGGACTTCACGTTCCACGGCATCGATCAGGGTTTCACCCTGCTCGAGATGTCCCGCAGGCTGGTTTAGAACAGATAGGCCGGTATGACTGTCGTGTTCCTCAACCATCAAAAACCGACCCTCGTCGTCGCAAATCACCGCGGCAACGGTTGCATGGGGTCGCCATCGTTCAGACATGAAAGCTTTTCTCCTCTAGGCGCCGGTGTTCCCCGGGGGCCAAATCATTCAGGTGCCAGGGCCCGACCGCAACCCGAATCAGTCGCAGGGTAGGGTAGCCGACGGCAGCGGTCATACGGCGCACTTGGCGGTTTCGGCCCTCTCGAATGGACAGTTCAAGCCAGCTGTCTGGCACGGACTTTCGAAACCGCACGGGCGGATCGCGCGGCCAAATGGCGTCGGGCTCAAGTTTAGCCGCTTTTGCGGGGCGCGTATGTCCGTCCTTGAGAGCAACGCCGGTCCGCAGCCGGTCAATGCCTGCATCGCCGATCTCGCCCTCAACCTGAACCCAGTAGGTTTTCCACATTTTATGCTTGGGATTAGCGATCCGTTGCTGCAAAACGCCATCGTCGGTCAGAATCAAAAGACCCTCAGAATCATAGTCAAGGCGGCCGGCCACGCGGTGCGCTGGCGCCGAGAGGTAGTTAGCGATTGTCGCTCTGGGCGGCGTCGCCGTGGCATCGCGATCGCTGAACTGACTGAGTACGTGGTAGGGCTTGTTAAACAATATGATGGAAGGCAAGTCTATGGCCTTTTTTGGTGGTAGAATCCGTGGCCCGAGCAGTCGGCGGATGAACACATGGGCCATTTGGGGGAGTCCGTGTTTTCACGGCGGTCCAACCCGTTCCACGCCTGCTCCAGTTGAGACCGCCAAGATCACAAGTAGCTGGCGACAACTGATCCCCGTGTTATCGACAAAACAGGACCAACCTATTATGGCTTACAAGCACATCAAAGTACCCGAAACCGGTGAGATCATAACGGTAAACCCCGACAATAGCTTAACTGTACCAAACAACCCCATCATTCCTTATATCGAGGGCGATGGTATCGGTGTGGACATTTCGCCGGTCATGATTGATGTGGTGGATGCTGCGGTATCTAAAGCCTATGGCGGTGAAAAATCTATTTCCTGGATGGAAATCTATACAGGCGAAAAAGCCGCCGAGCTGTATGAGGGGGATTGGTTTCCCGAAGAGACGTTAGACGCTATAAAGACCTATTCGGTTGCAATCAAAGGACCGCTGACGACGCCGGTGGGCGGCGGGTTTCGATCCCTCAACGTAGCGTTGCGTCAGGAGCTTGACTTGTACACCTGCCTGCGGCCCGTTCGCTGGTTCGAGGGCGTGCCCTCGCCGGTTAAAAATCCGCAAGACTGCAATATGGTGATCTTCAGGGAGAACTCCGAAGACATTTATGCAGGTATCGAATATCAGGCGGGGACTGAAGAGGCGCAAAAGGTCGTCGACTTTATTATCAATGAAATGGGGGCCACGAAGATTCGCTTTCCCCAAAACGTTGGTATCGGAATCAAGCCCGTCTCCGCTGAGGGCACCAAGCGCCTGGTGAGAAAGGCCATCCAATACGCGATCGACCAAAACCTGCCCTCGGTCACCTTGGTGCACAAGGGCAACATCATGAAATTCACGGAGGGTGCGTTTCGGGATTGGGGCTATGAACTGGCGCAGGAGGAATTCGGTGGTCGGTTGCTGGACGGCGGCCCTTGGGTCGAGATCAAAAATCCAAATACCGGCGAGCCGATTGTCGTGAAGGATGTCATTGCCGACGCCATGCTGCAGCAGGTTTTGACCCGCCCCCGGGAATACAGCGTGGTGGCAACGCTCAATTTGAACGGTGACTATTTATCCGACGCACTGGCGGCCCAGGTGGGAGGTATTGGTATCGCGCCCGGCGCTAATCTGTCCGACACCGTGGCCCTATTCGAGGCGACACATGGCACAGCCCCCAAGTACGCGGGACAGGATAAGGTCAATCCGGGATCGTTGATCCTGTCGGCTGAGATGATGCTGCGACACCTAGGCTGGAACGAGGCGGCGGATCTCATTATCGACGGCATGAACGGCGCTATTCAAAGCAAGACCGTGACCTACGATTTTGAACGCCTGATGGACGGGGCGACCCTGGTTTCCTGTTCAGAGTTTGGAAAGGCTATTATAAAAGCGATGTAGGATTCTGATTTACTGAAAAACCCTGCCTGTGCGGGGTTTTTTTTTGCGTTAAGCCTCGGCCCCGGCAACATCAATTACCTTACCCGGGTTGAGCAGATTTTTGGGATCAAGGGCTCGCTTTAGCATCACCATGAGAGCAAGCTCTTCTTTGCTCCGACTGATAGGGAGCCAGGACTTTTTTTCCAAACCAATGCCATGCTCAGCCGAAACCGACCCCTTGATGTCCCGCAAGGGCTCGTACACGCAACGTTCAACGGACTCTCTGAGCTCCTCGGCTCGCCCCCGCGGTACTTGAACTGCGAAATGTAGATTGCCATCACCAACATGGCCAAAGGTCCAACACTGCATGCACGCTGTGTCTGCCAGCCGGCGCTTCACGGTCTCGACATAGGACTGCATCGCCGTGATCGGCAGGGATACGTCAAATAACAGCGCGTCACCGTTATTAAAGACCTGCGCTACGTCATCTCGTATCGACCAAAAGGTTGCGCATTCGCGCTCCGACTGGGCTATCACTGCGTCGTCAATGATGTCGTCGACAAGTGCGCCCTCGAGCGCCGCGCTAAACCGCTCATGTTCCATCGCATGCGAGGTCCCGTGGGTCTCGAGCAGCACATAGAATGGGTGGCCATGGGGCAGGGGCGGGCTATTTTTAGCAGGCAAGGTGGTCACCAACTGATAGAAGTCGCCCCAAAGCACCTCAAAGGCCGACAATTGCCCCCCCAGCCCGCGATCCATGTGTCTGAGCAACCGCTTGACGTCGTCGAAAGCCTTAACAGCAACCAAACTCATCTGGCGAGATTGAGCGGCCTCCCGCAGTCGCAAGGTCAGTCGGGTGATAACGCCGAGGGTGCCCTCCGAGCCCAGAAAAAGCTGCTTCACATCGTAACCCGCGTTATTTTTGATCAGCGGATTGAGTGCATTGATGATCGTGCCATCAGCAAGCACAGCCTCCACACCCAGCACCATATCCCGCATCATGCCGTACTTCAGCACCCGGTTTCCGCCTGCGTTGGTCGACGCATTCCCGCCCAGGGTAGCGGTACCCCGAGCACCGAGGTCGAGGGGAAACATCAGCCCCTGCTGCGCCACGGTGTCCTGTAGCTGCTGGAGGGTAACGCCGGCTTGGGCCGTGACAACACGTTGTTCCGGATCTATCTGCTCAATCGTGCTCATCCGCTCCATGGAGAGGACCAGACCGCTACTTAGCGTGTCGGCCCCACGCACCAGACCCGTGAGCCCTCCCTGGGTGATTACCGGGATATCCCGCTGGTAGCACAGGGCGAGACACGCTGCGGTCTCTTGGGTATTTCGGGGACGAGCCAAGGCTATTCCCGAGAGGGATTCAGACTGGCGCCAAATACCGGCAGCCCGCTGATGAAAGTCGCGGGGCGTCAGAACGCCTGATTCGCCTAGAATTTGTCTCAACTCGGTTTCAAATGTGTCCATTGGCGGGTCCCCGGGAGTCTTCTTTTCAGCGCTACTCAATTATACTGGCGACATGACTATGTTATCAGCCAAACCCCCGCACTGGATCCTTGTGACTCAGAGCATCCCTCGTGCTTCGACTGAGGACCAAGACAGTCGGGATGGCGATCTTGCGGTTGCGCCCGCTAAACCTGCTCTCAAACGTCCACCGCTGTATAAAGTGGTGCTGCTTAATGATGATTACACCCCGATGGAATTTGTCGTTGAGATTCTCGAAACATACTTCGGTATGGGCCGCGAGAAAGCGACGCAGGTAATGCTTACTGTGCACACCAAAGGCAAGGGGGTTTGCGGTATTTATCCCCGCGACACTGCCGAGACCAAGGCGACTCAGGTAAATCAATATGCACGGGACAGCGGACATCCGCTATTGTGTGAAGTAGAACCCTCACAGGATGACGATTAATCAAGAGGTAATTGTCTATGCTCAGCAAAGAACTCGAATCAGTCCTGAATGATGCCTTTCGCACGGCAAGGGCGCGTCGACATGAGTTTATTACCGTAGAGCATTTGCTGCTGGCCCTGCTAGAGGACTCTGCCGCTTTGACGGTCTTAACGGCCTGTTCGGTCAGTATTGAGGAACTCCGGGGTGATCTCGTCGAATTTATCGATTCCACCACGCCGCTACTGGGCGAGGAGGAGGATGGCAGGGATACTCAGCCAACGCTTGGTTTTCAGCGGGTTCTGCAGCGCGCAGTTTTTCATGTTCAGAGTTCGGGTAAGCGCGAAGTTACCGGGGCCAATATTCTGGTCGCTATTTTCTCCGAGCAAGAATCACAGGCGGTTTATTTCCTAAAAAGCCAGGATGTTTCCCGACTCGATGTTGTCAATTTTATAACCCACGGCATTGCCAAAGATGATGACGCTGAGGAAGAGGGTGACCGCACTGGTGCAGAGGCAAGTGAGGAGGGGCCAGAAGCCACCGAGCAACCTCTGGATACCTTTGCGACCAACCTCAACGAAGAGGCTCGGACTGGGCACATTGATCCCCTGATCGGGAGGCTGTCGGAAGTTGAGCGGGTAGCCCAGATCCTCGCCCGACGCCGAAAAAACAATCCGCTGCTGGTGGGGGAGTCGGGGGTTGGAAAAACCGCGATCGCCGAGGGTTTGGCCAAGAAAATTGTCGATGGGGATGTGCCTGAAATACTTAAAGATGCCGTTGTGTATTCGCTGGACCTTGGGGCGTTGCTCGCCGGCACAAAGTACCGTGGCGATTTTGAAAAGCGCTTTAAAGGGCTGCTGGCGAACCTGAAGGAACGCGATCACGCCATTTTGTTCATTGACGAAATCCATACCATCATTGGGGCGGGTGCGGCATCAGGTGGTGTTATGGACGCATCCAATCTGCTAAAGCCGCTCCTGAGCTCGGGCAAAATGCGATGCATCGGTTCCACGACGTATTCGGAATACCGCGGCATCTTCGATAAGGACAAGGCGCTGAGTCGCCGCTTCCAGAAGATCGATGTGCTCGAACCATCGGTGGATGACGCCTATAAAATATTAAAGGGCTTGAAGTCGCGTTTCGAGGAGCATCACGGTCTTCGCTACAGCAATAAAGCTCTTCGAGTAGCGACCGAGATGTCAGCGCGTTATATCACTGATCGCTTTTTACCGGACAAGGCAATCGATGTGATCGATGAAGCCGGGGCGTACCAGCAACTCTTGCCGGTAAGCAAGCGCAAAAAAGTGATCGGTGCACCAGACATCGAGGCCATCGTGGCGAAAATTGCCCGCATTCCGCCAAAGACTGTTACCTCAGATGACCGTGAGTTACTGGAAAAGCTCGAGTCCAATTTACAGCTGGTTGTGTTTGGCCAAAATCGGGCCATTAGCCAGCTGGTCGCCTCGATAAAACTGGCTCGTGCAGGACTGAGGAGCGGTGACCAACCGATCGGCTCTTTCTTACTCGCGGGGCCAACCGGGGTAGGGAAAACCGAAGTGACCAAGCAATTAGCCCGCCAGCTCGGTTTGGAGCTGATCCGCTTTGACATGTCGGAATATATGGAGCGACATACGGTCTCGAGGCTCATCGGTGCTCCACCGGGCTACGTCGGTTTTGACCAAGGCGGGCTGCTGACAGATGCTGTCACCAAGCACCCACACTCCGTGGTGTTGCTCGATGAAATTGAAAAAGCGCACCCCGAAGTCTTTAACCTGCTGTTACAGGTAATGGATCACGGCACCTTGACCGATAACAACGGGCGAAAAGCGGACTTTAGGAATGTGATCCTGGTGATGACGACCAACGCGGGAGCCGAAAACATCAGTCGGCGGTCCATCGGTTTTACGCATCAGGACCATAGCAGTGACTCGCTCGAGGCGATCAACCGCATGTTCACCCCCGAATTTAGAAATCGCCTCGATGCCACCGTTGGATTCGAACCGCTGGGTGAGGATGTTATTTTGACCGTGGTCGACAAGTTCCTGACCGAGCTGCAAGGGCAATTGGATGAGAAGGGCGTTCAGCTCGACGTTGATGAAGATGCCAGACTGTGGCTGGTTGAAAAAGGATACGACCGCACCATGGGTGCGAGGCCCATGGCTCGGGTCATCCAGGAGCACATTAAAAAGCCGCTTGCGGACATGGTGCTGTTCGGCGGCCTCAGCAAGGGCGGCATTGCGACGGTGACGTTGAAGGGGGATCGCTCGGCTTTGGAGGTGACTGCGGAGGCCGAGGAGCGAGAAACCGCAGAGGTCAGCTAGCGGGCCGCTTATCGTTCCCGGTAGGTAATACGCCCTTTGGTTAAATCATAGGGGGTGACTTCGACGCGCACCTTGTCGCCGGTCAGAATTCGGATGTAGTTCTTACGCATTTTTCCTGAAATGTGGGCCGTTACCACGTGCCCATTTTCCAAACGCACCCTAAAGGTTGTATTCGGAAGGGTGTCGATGATTTCCCCCTCCATCTCGATCTGATCTTCTTTGGCCATTCACTAAACACCCTGATGAATTGGTGCGGACTTTACCGGAAACCCTCGCTAACAGAAAGTCTAATCATTGGGGTTTATCAACAAAGCGAAGCGGCATGGATGGGCCTAGATCGCCGCCCTTTGGAAGATTTTCACGCCGCTGCCAGCGACCACCCTGCAATAGCTCTAGGGGTGCGAACCGAGACTTGTAATTCATTTTTGCGCAGTTTTGGATCCAGTAGCCCAGATATACGTAGTCCAGCGCCTGCTTGCGAGCCTCTTCAATTTGCACCAGCACGGCGTAGGTTCCCATGCTGCGCTTTTCTTCCTCCGGATCGTAGAAGGTGTAAATAGCGGAAAGCCCGTCGAGCATTTGATCACTTACCAGCACGGCGATCAGGCGCCCCAGGTGGCGAAATTCAAAGTAGCGTGTGCAACCCAGTCCATTGTTTAAAAATGAGCTGTATTGATCCCGATCAGGCGGATACATATCGCCGTCAGCGTGGCGTCCTTCGATATAACGACGGTAGAGGTCATAAGCCTCGTCGTTATCAATCGCGTCGCTCTCGGTCACCAGCAGGTCTTGATTTTTGCGCCAAACCCGGCGCTGACTTCCGCTCGGCTCGAAGTCCTGCACGGCGACCCGGGAGGGGATGCAGGCGTTGCATTTGACGCAGTGGGGCCGGTAGATATGATCACCGCTGCGTCGAAACCCCATCATGGAAAGCTGCGTATAAAGCTCCGGCGACACCTGTTGCCGGGGGTCAATAAATAGCGTGGTGGCTTCTTCGGTCGGCAGGTAGCTACAAGCATGGGGAAAGGTTGTGTATACCCGTATATCGCGTAGCGACGCTGTCACGACTTGCCCCCTTCTGCCTGTAAATCGCTCAACATGGTTGAGGTTGAGGGAAAATTCTCGGCACCCACGCCAAACAGGCCACCCAGATCCCCCGTGCCAGAGTCCTTTATAGCCCTAGCGAGTCGGTTTTCAAAGTCTTGACGGGAAAGATTTTTGGCTCCCAGGGACAGGAGATGGTCACTGGAGACCTGACAGTCTATAAGCGTCAGCGCGTGACGACGGGCGAGCCAAATAAGCCCCGCCAGAGCCACCTTGGAGGCTTCGCTCTCCCGACTAAACATCGACTCGCCAAAAAAGCATTGACCCATTTGGATGCCGTAGAGGCCGCCCACCAATAGTTCACCCCGCCAAGCCTCGATGGAGTGCGCATGGCCCAAGTCATGCAGTCGGCTGTAGGCGGCGAGCATCTCAGGCCCTATCCAGGTCTCGGCACTGTCCCGTCGTGGCTCCGCGCAAGCACGGATGACCTCTGCAAACTTCTGGTTAAAGGTTAAATAAAAGACGTTATTTTTTAACGCCTTACGTAGAGTTTTTGATATTTTAAATTCGGCAGGTAGCAGGGTGCAGCGCGGGTTCGGGGACCACCATAAAATCGGATCCTGCGGCCCGTACCAGGGGAACACGCCCCGCGAGTAGGCCAGTAGCAGCCTTTCGGGGGTTAAATCCCCGCCAATCGCGAGTAAGCCGTTTGGCTCCTCTAGCGCCTGATAGGTTGGCGGGAAATCTTCCATGACATCAGGGGCGATAGGTCAACCTCGTGAGCAGGCTAGGGTGGAGACCTTACTCACTGTCCAAAAACTTCTCGGCGTCTAGCGCCGCCATGCACCCGAAGCCTGCTGAGGTAATGGCTTGGCGATAAATGTGATCGGCCACGTCCCCTGCGGCAAAGACCCCGGGGACACTGGTCGCTGTCGCCTCACCCTCAGTGCCCGAGTTAACGGTAATGTAGCCCCCCGACATGGCCAGCTGGCCTTCAAAGATGCCGGTATTGGGTTTGTGGCCAATGGCAATAAAGACCCCTGCGACATCCACTGTCTCGAGGGCTTCATCTTGGGTGGATCGAAGCTTAACCCCGGTAACGCCGCTGGCGTCGCCCAAGACTTCGTCGAGTGTCCGATGCCAGTGCGGCAGGATTTTTCCCTCGTCGATGCGCGCAAAAATCCGATCCTGCAGGACTTTTTCTGAGCGCAGGGCATCGCGCCGGTGGACCAAATGCACTCGGCTGCATAAATTGCTCAAATAGAGCGCCTCCTCGACAGCCGTGTTGCCCCCGCCGACGACTACCACTTCTTTTCCGCGATAAAAAAATCCGTCGCAGGTGGCGCAGGCACTCACTCCCTTACCCATAAAAGCGGTTTCACTGTCGAGGCCAAGATATTGTGCCGATGCTCCGGTAGCGATAATCAGTGCGTCACAGGTGTAATCGTGGGTTCCCCCAAGCTTGAATGGACGACTGGACAGGTCAACACGCTCGATATGATCAAACACGATCGAGGCGTCAAATCGCTCGACATGTGCCTGCATTTCCATCATCAGCTGCGGCCCCTGCAGGTCGTGGGCCCCGCCAGGCCAGTTTTCCACCTCGGTTGTTGTTGTGAGCTGCCCCCCTTGCTGAATACCCGTTATCACAACGGGCGCCAAATTGGCTCTCGCCGCATAAATGGCAGCGGTATATCCAGCGGGGCCAGAACCAAGAATAATAAGTCGGTGATGCTGCGGATTGCTCATAAATGTTCCAGAGGTGCCATCGGTAAAATCATTGAAAGATGGGCCCTTACGGACCCGCGGCGACATGGTAGCATTTCATTTTCCAATAGAGGATGCCGCGTTTTGGCCGGAACAGGTAAGTCAGCGCAAAATTCGACCGCATCATCGTTGTCCAGCCACCGTCGCCGGCTTCGTGATGGGCTGTTTATCGCCGTGGGTGCGATCTGTTTGTTCCTGCTCCTCGCGTTGGTAACCTACCACCACGCCGATCCTGGCTGGTCGGCCAGCGGTTCCGGGGCGGCTATCCGAAATCTTGGGGGTATCACGGGCGCATTCTTCGCCGATATCTTTTTCTCGCTCATTGGGTTTGGTGCCTATCTCGTGCCCTGCTTGCTGGGGTACCAGGCCACGCGTTTGCTGCTTGCAGCGGATGATCACCGACCCGTAGATTGGACGCTGTTTGGACTTCGTGCGCTCGGGCTTTTGTTAGTAGTCATTGCCGCTACAGCGATTGCCGCGCTCAACGACCTGCAGGAGTCGGGGTTGCCACAGGGGGCTGGCGGGATTCTGGGCGTGGCCATCGGCTCCGGGTTTGATGCGGCATTCAGCCCCGTTGGCGCCCGCTTGATCCTCGTTGCGCTGTTCCTGTTTGGCCTGACCGTCTTTGCCAATATCAGCTGGGTTCACGTGACCGAAACATTGGGTCGCTGGTCACTGCAGGGAGCTGCACGCTTGGGCGAATGGCTTGTCACGACCCGAGATCGGCTCGCAGATCGAAAGGCACGCGAGCGGCAGCTGGAGGAAAGAAAGGCGGTCATCGAGACCTATGTGGAAAAGAAAAAGCAGCACCCGCCGAAGATAAAACCGCTTGCAGCAAAAGTCGAACCCGGCAAGCGGGTCGAGCAAGAGCGGCAAAAGCCTCTGTTTGACATGCCCATTTCCGGTGAGCTACCCCCGCTTGACCTTCTCGATCAACCGGCGGAGGGCGGCGTGAGAGGGTTTTCCAAGGAGGAGCTGGAATCGTTATCGCGTCTCCTCGAGCTTAAGCTGCAGGATTTTGGGGTTACGGCAGAGGTCACTGCGGTGTACCCCGGGCCGGTGGTAACCCGCTTTGAAATTCAGCCCGCACCAGGGGTCAAAGTATCGAGGATCTCCAATCTTGCGAAGGATCTGGCTCGTTCGCTCGCCGTCATCTCGGTCAGAGTGGTAGAGGTGATACCTGGAAAGAGCGTGGTGGGCATTGAGATCCCCAATGCCGATCGTCAGACCGTGAATTTCAAGGAGGTCATTGCATCAAGAACCTTTGAAGAGTCCAAATCGGCACTTACCCTGGCGCTGGGCCACGACATCGCGGGTGCTCCGGTGGTCGCCGACCTGAGTAGGATGCCACACTTGCTTGTGGCCGGCACCACGGGTTCAGGAAAGTCGGTAGGGGTGAACTGCATGTTGGTGAGCCTGCTTTACAAAAGCTCCCCAGAAGACGTGCGAATGATTTTGGTCGACCCGAAAATGCTCGAGCTGTCAGTCTATGACGGCATCCCCCATTTGCTTACGCCCGTCATTACCGATATGAAAGACGCCGCCAATGGTCTCCGCTGGTGCGTGGCGGAGATGGAGCGGCGATACAAACTGATGTCCTTGATGGGCGTGCGTAATCTCGCTGGCTACAATCGAAAGGTCATTGATGCCAACAAGGCGGGGGAGGCCATCCCTGACCCCACCTGGAAGCCAGATCCTCTCTCCATGATTCCTGAAGAAGATCAGGTGCAACCCACCCTCGAAAAACTTCCCAGCATTGTCGTCGTTATCGATGAGTTCGCGGACATGATGATGATCGTTGGCAAAAAAGTGGAGCAACTGATTGCGCGGATAGCTCAGAAGGCGAGGGCGGCGGGTATACACCTTATCCTGGCTACCCAGAGGCCATCCGTGGACGTCATTACCGGCTTAATCAAAGCCAATATCCCCACGCGGATCGCTTTCGCGGTCAGCTCCAAGGTGGACTCGAGAACCATTCTGGATCAGGGCGGGGCCGAGCAGCTGCTGGGCTTCGGCGATATGTTATACCTGCCCTCGGGTTCAAGTGTTCCCAACCGGGTGCATGGCGCTTTTTGCTCTGATGATGAGGTTCATCGCGTTGTCGCTGACTGGAAGCGACGAGGCGATCCACAGTATCTCGAGGGACTGCTGGACGAGGGCGGACAAACTCCCGTAACCGCCGGAGAAATTCAGTCGGCGAACGCAGACGATGAAGACCCAGAAAGCGACGCCCTATACGATGAAGCAGTCCACTATGTGACCAAGAGTCGCCGGGCATCCATTTCCAGCGTCCAACGCAAACTCCGTATTGGTTATAACCGAGCCGCCCGCTTAATAGAAACAATGGAAGCCGCCGGGGTGGTGACCCCCATGGGCTCCAATGGCCAGCGTGAAGTTATTGCGCCACCCCCAGCGGAAGACTGAGGACAGTGTCGTTCTCTGAAGCAAGGGTAGTGGCTGCTGTCTTTGGGGCATGGGTTTGGCTATGTCTCATGAACGCCGCTCTTGCCAGTGAACTGTGGCCGCTGACCACTGACACCCTGGTAGGACAGTTTGAGCAAACGATCTCTGACGAAGCTGGGCAGTCCTTGTCGGCGAGTTATGGGCGTTTTGCGTTGGCCAAACCGCGTCAGTTTCGCTGGGAGGTGGAGGGGCCCGGAAGGCAGCTTTTTATCAGCGATGGCAACGCGCTCTGGCAGCACGATTTTGATCTCGATACGACAACTGAGCAGCCTTTGTCGGCGGATGATGATTCGCCGCTCGAATTATTAATGGCTGATGAAGCGTCGCTAGCGCAGCGCTTCCGCATTGTTCGAGAACCCGGTAGCGTGACACTTTTCCCCCTCCTAGAGAGTGAAACGTTTCAAGCCGTTACCTTGCGGGACCTGGATGCCGATCGGCATGAGATGATTATCGTCGACAATCTGCAGCAGCGTATCCGAGTTGTGCTGACGGTCGAACCATCTGAAGTCCCTGGCGAAGACGCCTTTACGGCCCCATCATCCGACAATGGCTCCGACCGGGAATAATGATCCCTGATGCTACCGACCGACGCGCAGACCCATTTATTTACCCGAGATAGCGCCTTAGATCCTCTCGCCTCACGGCTTCGCCCCGAGGACCTTCAGGGTTTTGTCGGACAAACCCACTTGTTGGCCCCGGGCAAAGCACTGCACACGGCAATCACCTCAGGTCAGCTCCATTCTTTTATCCTTTGGGGCCCTCCCGGCGTCGGCAAAACTACCCTTGCGCGAATCGCAGCGACAACGGCTAACGCGCACTTTGAACAAATTTCGGCGGTCCTCGCTGGGGTCAAGGATATTCGGGCGGCCGTCGACGCGGCCAGGGCGCGAAGAGGGGTGGGGGAGGCTACTGTCCTGTTCGTCGATGAGGTACATCGCTTTAATAAGGCGCAGCAGGATGCCTTCTTGCCCCACGTTGAGGACGGCACTATCACTTTTATCGGGGCGACCACAGAAAACCCCTCGTTTGAAGTTAATGCCGCCCTGTTATCCCGAGTAAGAGTCTACCGATTACGTACCCTGGAGCTGACTGAGCTAGAAGCATTGATCCATCATGCCGTGAATCAATGCTTCCCTGATCTCGAGATCAGCGCCGAGCTGGTGACCCGACTGGCCGTCGCCGCAGATGGCGATGGACGTCGGGCTTTATCGCTGGTTGAAATGAGCGCCGACCTGGCTCGCGAGGATGGTGGCCGCCGTGTTGTTGAGGAAAGCACTCTGGAGGAGGTTGCTCAAGGTAGCTTGCGACGGTTCGATAAAGGGGGCGATGTTTTCTATGACCAGATCAGTGCCCTCCATAAATCGGTACGCGGCAGTGATCCCGATGCGAGTTTATACTGGTTTGCCCGCCTACTTGATGGTGGCTGTGATCCGCTGTACATCGCTCGCCGGGTGGTGCGAATAGCGAGTGAGGATATTGGCAACGCCGATCCGAGGGCGTTGGAACTCGCCCTCAAAGCCTGGCAAGTGCAAGAACGCTTAGGCAGTCCCGAGGGAGAGCTTGCGATCGCACAAGCGATCATTTATTCAGCCTGCGCCGCCAAGAGCAACGCGAGCTATCGAGCGTACAGCCAGGCAAGGCAGCTCGCAGAGCAAGAGGGCTCTCTAGAGGTACCAATTCACTTGCGCAATGCACCCACCGCACTGATGAAAGCGGAGGGTTACGGCGATACCTATCGTTACGACCACGACGAGGCGGATGGCCACGCCACCGGTCAGCGCTACTTTCCAGACGGGCTCAATCCGCCACCGTTTTATCACCCGGTCAACCGAGGACTGGAGATTAAAATTGGTGAAAAGCTCGCCATGTTGAAAGCAAAGGCAGCAGCTGCCGATCAAAAAACCGGTAGGGGTGAGGAGTGAGTCACTGGTTGTTGGTAGCACTAGGGGGTGCACTGGGGGCAATGGCGCGCTACAGCGCAGGCTTAATTGTGGCTGGGGGCGGGTGGCCCTGGGCGACAATGCTGGTAAACCTTTTCGGCGCGATAGGGTTTGGCGTGGTCATTACCCTGATTGGGAAACAGGTATTACACCCGTCGTTACAGCCCTTGTTAATCGTGGGGTTTTTTGGCGCCTTTACCACCTTCTCAACGTTTAGCTGGGAGCTCTTCAGATTTATCGAACAAAATGCCTGGCTCATGGCCATAAGCTACAGTGCCGGTAGTGTCGTACTGTGCCTGATCGGTATGTTCATCGGCATTGGGCTTGGACGAATAGCGGGATAATGCCAGCGAAACCACGCCGCAAACGGGTTATCATGCGCGCCGCATTCATGGATTTATTTATGACGCTGGAGGCGACATGCTCGACATTAAGGCTATTCGACAGAATCCCGATGCTGTCGTAGCCGGACTTAATAAGCGCGGCCACACATTTCCCCTGGACTCCTTTGTCGCGCTCGATGCTGAACGCAAGGCGGCGGACGTCAAGTCCCAGTCGTTGCTCGCAGAGCGTAAGGCCGCCTCCAAGAAAATAGGAGAGCTGGTGGGGCAGGGTATCGCTGTCGATGACGCGAAGAGCCAGGTCAATGAGATTCTCGAACGGATTGCTGGTGAGATCGACAAGGCAACGGCGCAGGCGAAGGAGGTGCAGGCACAACTTGACGCCCTTTTACTTGGGACGCCGAACATTCCCGATGACCAGGTGCCGGCTGGCGCTTCCGAAGAAGACAACCTCGAGGTGTTACGCTGGGGCTCTCCCCGTGCATTTGATTTTGAGCCACTGGATCATGTCGATATCGGCGAGCGGAAAGGGCGCTTGGATAGCGAGGTGGCGGGGAAGATCACAGGATCACGTTTTGCCGTGATGTATGCCGAGATCGCGCGCATGCATCGCGCGCTGACGCAGTTCATGCTTGACGTTCACACGGGGCAGCATGGTTACACCGAGGTGTATGTTCCCTATTTGGTTAATGCCGCGTCGCTCACGGGTACCGGCAACCTGCCAAAATTTGAAGAAGACCTATTTAAAGTGGCTGGCGGTGACGGTTATTACCTGATCCCAACGGCCGAGGTCCCGGTGACCAACATCGCGCGAGATCGCGTTTTCGAGGCCGATGAATTAGGCGAGCAGGGCCTGCGTTTTGTCGCGCATACGCCCTGTTTTCGAAGCGAGGCGGGCAGCTATGGTCGCGACACTCGGGGCCTGATCAGACAACATCAATTTGAAAAGGTAGAGCTCGTTCAATTTGTGCCGCCGTCGCAGTCATCCCTTGCGCTGGAAACACTGACGTCCCATGCGGAGGCGATTCTTCAAACACTCGAATTACCCTATCGAAAAATGATGTTGTGCGGTGGCGACATGGGATTTTCGTCGGCCATGACCTACGACCTGGAAGTCTGGCTTCCGGGTCAGAGTGCGTATCGTGAGATCTCGAGCTGCTCCAACTTTAAAGACTACCAGGCTCGCCGGATGATGGCCCGCTGGCGCAACCCCGAGACCGGCAAGCCTGAATTGCTTCACACCCTCAACGGCTCTGGACTGGCGGTGGGTCGCACCTTGGTTGCGGTCATAGAGAACTATCAGCAGGCGGACGGTTCGATTGCCGTTCCCGACGCGTTAAAGCCCTACATGGGCGGCGTCAGCGTCATCGACTGACGTGGATTACTTTCCTGTCGGCTTAAAGCTTAGCGGGGAGCCGGTTCTGATAGTCGGTGGCGGCGTAGTCGCTACACGCAAAGCTCGGCTGCTCGCAAGGGCAGGCGCGGATCTCTGGGTAATGGCCCCCGCTGTGAGCGATGAATTGGCTAGCCTGGCATCGGCCTCTGACCGCGTTCTTCTACATGAATGGGATGAGCGTTCCCTGGGTGGGTTCGCGGCCGTGGTAGCTGCCACCCCCAACCGTACCGTCAACGAAGCCATTTCGCGTAGGGCACGGGCAACATTCACGCCGGTGAACGTGGTCGATGACCCGGACCTATGCACATTTATTATTCCAGCGATTGTTGACCGCAACCCACTTATTATCTCTGTCTCATCGAGCGGCAGCAGCCCAGTGCTGGCGCGCCGAATCCGGTCTGATATCGAGGCGCGTTATCCGGCGGGGTATTCCGAGCTCTCCCGGTATTTGGGTGATCGCCGCGGCCAAGTTGCCGAACACCTGATGACCGAGAGGGAGCGGCGCTATTTCTGGGAGCGGCTACTGGATAGCAGCGAATTTATCGACCTCGTGCTGGCGAATAATCGTGAAGCCGCCGATGCACTATTTGAGGAAGTTCTCTCTGAGGGTAAAAGCCCGCGGGGTGCCGTGTACCTCATTGGCGCCGGACCGGGAGATCCGGAGCTGCTGACCTTCAAAGCGCTACGTCTGTTGCAGCAAGCCGATATCGTGCTTTACGACCGGCTCATTGGCGAGGGGATATTAGAGCTGGCGAGACGGGATGCCGACAAAATTTACGTGGGTAAACAGCGCTCAGAGCACGCGATGCCCCAGTCTGAAATCAATGCGACGCTGCTGTCCCTAGCAAAATCGGGAAAGCGTGTCGCAAGACTGAAAGGAGGCGACCCATTTATATTTGGTCGGGGCGGTGAAGAAATAGAGGGCTTGCTGGATGCTGGGGTGGACTTCGAAGTCGTACCCGGCGTGACCGCGGCTTCCGGGGCTGCTTGCTACGCTGGCATTCCGCTGACTCATCGTGATCACGCCCAATCAGTGCGCTTTATTACAGGGCACACCAAGGACCATCAGCTTGATCTGCCTTGGCAACAGTTCATGAATGAGCAGGAAACGCTGGTTTTTTACATGGGACTCGCGGGCTTGGCCATCATTACGAAAGAGCTGATCAGAGCGGGAAGAAGTCCGGATACGCCCATCGCTATCATCGAAAAGGCCACCCGGGTCGATCAGCGGGTAATTTCCGGCACCTTGGCAAGAATTCTACAAATCGCCGAGAGGGAGAAGCCCGAAGCACCCACGCTGTTGATTATCGGTAGCGTTGTCACCCTTCATAGTTCGCTACGCTGGTATTCGCCGCAACAAGATTAGCGTTTGGCGGTCTGAGGCGCCTGAACGGTGGGTAGCAGTGCAAGGACGTCTGCAACGATCCGACCGGCTTCGAGCAGCAGCACGTCGGCTTCTTCCTCGGAGTCCTCATCGGCCAGCGCCGCTTCTTCGATCGTGTCATTCGCGATGGCCTCGTTATCGAGATCAACATCAAGCGCTGCATCTAGTTCCGTATCGACCGTGGCTTCTTCTTCACGAAGCGAGGTGAGGGGCTCTTCTCCCTTGGCGGTACGGCGCTTGTTTTCGATCTCGAGAGCTCTGCTCTCTTGGGACTCTCGAAGCTCACGCCGCTCCGCCTCATTGAGTGGAAGCTGTGTAAGACCGCGGGTGTCTATCGACATGCTGACTTGGTCCTGCAGGTAAATAAAATCAGGATCCCTCGTCGTGCGCTCTTGATGAAGCTGCTGAAGTGTAGGCACCAAGCCATCAAAGAGAGCGTAGTCACGATGCCGGACGGGGGAGATTTGGTCCCATCCCAGCGCACGGTCGAGAGCGCTTTCGCCAATTTCGCCCTCATCGAAGAGCGATGGAAAAGCGATGTCGGGGACGACCCCGCGGTGCTGGGTAGAGTCGCCGGATATGCGATAAAACTTGCTCTCAGTGACCTTCAGCTGACCCTCGGGCAGATCGAGCAGGGTTTGGACCGTGCCCTTGCCGAAAGACCTGTCTCCGATAACGATCCCTCGGCCGTAGTCCTGCAGCGCACCCGCAAAAATCTCCGAGGCAGAGGCGCTCAGCCGGTTGATTAGCACCGCCACCGGTCCCTCATAAAAGGGCGATCGTTGACGCTTGCCGTCCCGCCAGACTCTGCGCTCGGCGCTTCGAATCTGAACCGTTGGCCCGTATTCGATGAACAGCCCGGTCAGGTCATTGGCCTCCTGCAGCGAACCGCCCCCGTTGTTTCTCAGATCGATCACCAGGCCTTCAACATCCTCCGATTCCAACTCCTCTATGAGCCGTCTGACATCGCGGGTTGTGGACTTGTAATCCTTGTCACCGCGCCTCAGGGCAGCAAAGTCGATGTAAAAGGCGGGTATTTCAATGACACCGATTTTGCGTGGTTTCCCGTCCGCATCCTCCATCTCAAGCACCTGGCTCTGGGCCGCCTGCTCCTCAAGCTTCACCTGATTGCGCTGGATAGCGATAACGTGCCGCTGATCCATCTTTCCCTTGTCGGGAATAACTTCAAGCCTGACTAGGGTGTCGCGTGGGCCCCGAATGAGATCGACGACTTCGTCAAGCCGCCACCCGATAACATCCTCAAGAGGCCCGTCCTCTCCCTGGCCAACACCTATAACGAGATCCGAGGGGCGCAGCTCTCCCTGCTTGTCGGCGGGACCCGCGGGCACCAGCCTCACCACCTTGGTGTACTCATCATCTACCTGCAGCACGGCCCCGATCCCGTCGAAGGACAGGCTCATGTTGATATCGAAGTTCTCAGCTCTTCTGGGGGAGAAGTAGGAGGTGTGCGGGTCGTAAAGTTCCGTCAGCGCGTTAGCATAGACGGCAAACACGTCGCGCTCATTGTATTGATCCAAACGGTTTAGCTGATTTTTATAGCGTCGCTCCAGGGTTGGTGCGATCTCCTCGGGCGCCTTATCTGCCAGCTTCAGACTCAGCACTTGACTCTTGAGCCTTTTACGCCAGCGGTCGTCCAGCTCATCCGGCGATGCAGACCAGGCCAGCGCTTCGCTGTCTAAGGGCAAATATTCATCCAGGGTGAAATCGAAGGCCCCCACCTGATCATCAAGAGAAGCCAGAACGGACTCCAGTCGCGCTTTCAGAGACGCCTGATACCGATGGAACAGGGTGAAAGCGACCGACAAATCTCCCGAGCGACCCAAATCATCGAGACGATCTCGGTAGGTTAAGAAATGATCTACGTCGGCACGGGTAAAAAACATTTTCTGCGGATCAAGAGCGTCGATATACGCATGAAGGTGCAGATCCGAGAGCGAGTCGTCGTAAGCCTGTCCGTCGTAGTGGCGCTTCTCGAGGGTTTCAATCAGCTTTACCAGCGTATCACCCTGGATGCTCGTAGGCGCTAGCGTCCATCCGGGGGTGGACAGCAAAAGGCTGACCAGGATTACGCATGTGCCTCGATAAAGAGACTTGTTGAAAGACAGCGGCATCAGAGCTCCATCGAGACTTGGGCGTCAATGATTAGACACCTATTTGGGCATAAAACGCGAGGCGTTGTCGACTTTGTGAACATTTCCTGGTTTTAAAACGGATGGCCGAATCGAAGATATAGTGCGGAGTTGTCACCCGATCCCTTGGCCACCTCGGCCCTTACGACTATGCCAGTCTTCGGCTTCAAGAGATAGGAAATGCCGCCCCCCAGCGCGGGGTAAACGTTATCCTGACAAGAGCTACTGCGGGCGCTGACATCTTCACCATACAAACAGCCAACGCCGCCAAAAAATACGGCTCCCCATCGAGCGCCGAGGGCTAATCGCCCCTGTATGCGACATTGTACAGGCTTGCATAGGAACCCCCACTTGGGTTTCTGACGTTATCCCGGGTGTCGAAATCGATCACCAGGCCAGCACCCTTTGCATCGAAGCCCATAAAGCCAACTTGATCGATCATCGCGCCATTTCGCGGCGGGAAATCGATTTGGTAGTCAGTTTGTAACAGCAGCGCCCCAATAAACCAGGGGCTATCTGAGATGCGCCTGAGGTAGCGAAGAAAAAAAGCCTCAAAGTTGTCAACGGTCTTTACACTTGCACCGACGCCGAGGAAGTCGTCATAGTCATTTTTGATTTTTCCAAATCCACCACCCACGCTCAAACGATTCCGATCCTGCTGCCAGTAGAGATCGGCAAATACTCCGCCCACATAGCTGTCGGTATTCGAACACGTCAGTGCCGTACCCACCATTGACGCCGGTGACTTTTCATCGAACTGCATAACGTAGCCCGCCAGCGCTCCGATCGTGCGCCCAAGCTTGGGATCAACGCTGAGCAAGGGAGTAATCAGCCAAGGGCTTTCTTTGGCTGCTCCGGTGGCGACCGGGCCTGAAGACTCTTGAGCGTTGGCAGTAAGGGCAAGGCCTGCGGCGGCTATTAGCGCGAGGAAGGCTATCAGGCGGACAGCAGCATTCGGGCGTACTGATGACGTCATAAGTTTGTTATACCCTGTCGCTGTTATTGGAAGGTCTGCTTGGCATGATGCGAATCGTTGCGCGATCGGATCGGAATAATACCGATCGATGGTTGGCCTGTGCAGGGGATTAGGGATTTAATACCTATCAATACGTGACGGACGAGCAAAAATGAAGATAACTCCAAAAATTAAAGCCTTTGGTGCAGAAATTTCCGGCGTCGACTTGTCTGGGCAACTGAACCCTGAGCTCAAGCAGGACTGCATCAACGCGTTGCTGGAGCATAAAGTTATCGCTTTTCCCGATCAAAATCTCTCGGATGACGCCCTCGAACGTGTTTCATGCTGGTTTGGTCCTTTTGGAAATGACCCGTTTATCGCACCCATTCCAAACCGTGAGCACATTATTGCGGTGTGTCGGGGCGCCGAAGAGAAGGCACCTATTTTTGCGGAGAACTGGCACACCGACTGGAGCTTTCAAGCCGAGCCACCGGCCGCGACCTGCCTTTACGGCATTACCATCCCAAGCTGTGGCGGCGATACGTGGTATGCCGATCAGATCGCTGCCGCTGAGGGGTTACCCAAGGCCCTCAGGACAATGATCGAAGGGAAGAGGGGAGTTCACTCGGCCAAGCTGCCCTACGCACCCGACGGTGTTTATGGAGACAACGATCGCCGCTCGGATCGGACCATGGACATTCGAGCCGATACTTCAGCCCACCAGACGTTCAGTCACCCCTTGCTCTCACCGCACCCGCAAACGGGCCTTGAACGGCTATTCGGGTGTGTGGGTTACATCATCGGAATTGAGGAGATGCCAGAGGATGAAGCCGTACCGTTGTTGATGGAGCTTTTAGCTCATCAGACCCGAGATGAGTATGTGTATCAACACCAGTGGCAGGAAGGCATGCTGGTGATCTGGGATAACCGCTCGGTACTCCACAAAGCCACCGGAGGCTATGAAGGCCAGGCCAGATTGCTGCACAGGACAACGATCCAGGGTTTTGCCTAGCCGCTGCGCAGCTGGCCATATGCCATGTCCAGCCGGACTCTATATCTAGAAGCACCCCATATCTAGCAGCAGTCCAGGTAGTGATTTCCTGCTTACCCAACCCAGGAGCGATCGGGGTGGGCCCTTTTTTTGATGGTTCCGATTTGGCCTCTGACGAACAACGGAATGCAGTGGGTGGAAGGGGTATCAGCGTTTTGTCCCTGACAGGCAGATGTTTAATTTAACATAATATACATTATGCGAAGTTATGCATTTTCTTGGGCTAGCAAGGATGGACGCTAACCTGCTCTCTAGGCCCGAAATACGGCGGCTTTCGCCACAGTCAAACTTTATCGAATAACCTTATTCCTGTATTCTCGTCATCCTCGTACCAGGCCACGATTAACGCGCCAAGAGTCCGGAGGCCTGAAGGAATAAGCATGCTTGAACCTGTACATTCGCATCCAAAGGTGGATCATTTTTTTGACGAGGTCACGTCAACGTTTACGTACGTTGTGAGCTGCCCGCAATCAGGCCAGTGTGGGATCATCGATCCTGTGCTCGACCTGGATTACGCCTCCGGCACCATTACGACCGGCTCGGCTGATGCGTTAATCCAGTTTGTTCACGACCAGGGCCTCACGGTGACACACATTCTCGAGACCCACGTGCACGCCGACCATCTGACCGCGGCGCCTTATCTCCAATCCCACCTGGGCGGCGAGATTGTCATTGGCGGAGATATCACCTTAGTGCAGCACGTGTTTGCGGAGATCTTTAATGAGGACGACGACTTTCGGGTTGATGGGAGCCAGTTTGACCGTCTAGTTCAGGATGGTGAGGAATTTTCGATAGGGTCGCTGTGCTGCATCGCGATGCATGTACCCGGGCATACACCCGCTTGTATGGCCTATCTGATCGGCGACGCCCTGTTTGTTGGCGATACCTTGTTTATGCCCGATGCGGGAACGGCGCGATGTGATTTTCCCGGCGGCGATGCCAGAACACTGTTCCGTTCCGTGCAGCGACTGCTCGCGCTCCCGGACGAGACCCGCGTGTTTGTCTGTCACGACTACCAACCAGATGGGCGCGAAGTACTGTTTGAATCAACGGTTGCGGCTCAGAAAGCGAATAATATTCATGTCGCCACAGGGATTTCCGAGGACGACTTTGTAGCGATGCGCGAAGCACGAGACAGGACGCTGGCAATGCCGACGCTCATTTTGCCATCGCTGCAGGTCAATATGCGTGCGGGCCACATGCCGCCGCTGGATGGTGATCAACGACTATTTTTAAAAGTTCCGATTAACGTATTTGGCGGTGCCGAGCTATCGACCCTGGGGTCGGCCAACTAGCGAAACTCTTTGGGAGATTGTTTGCATGGAAGTCATTAACCACGCAGATGTTGCCATTGTCGGCGGCGGCGCGGCTGGCATCGCGGTGGCCACAAGCCTGCTCAAGCGCGCACCAGACCTTAAGATTTCAGTAA
>CBFHQV010000010.1:0-48854 GCA_965658055.1 Luminiphilus sp.
AAGCGGCGCGCCTCTTCAACCCAGATAAGCGTATCGTGACTGCCCTGAATAACAAAAAAAGGCGGTGCCTCCTCGCTCACCCAACTGATCGGTGACGCCCGATCCCACAATTCGGGTGACGCCTCTTTCGAGACTTTCATCAGGGCGCGTCCCACCGGCCCATCGATCCGATTGCGATAACGAATTTCGTGCCTGTCACAAAGGTCGTAACAACCATAGAGAGGCATCGCGGCCTGAATGGACGTATCTGCTGCCTCAAACCCCGGCTGCCAATCATTGGCACTCGCCGACAAGGCAGCAAGACTGGCGAGGTGACCGCCGGCAGACCCGCCGGTAATGGCAATGAACCGAGGGTCGCCGCCGTAGCCGCTGATATGTTCGCGAATCCAGGCGATTGAACGCTTCACATCCACAATATGATCGGGGAAGGTTGCCCGGGGGGATAAGCGATAGTTGATAGATACACAGACCCAACCCAGGGCAGCCATATGATGCAGCAGTGGCTGAGCTTGTTCTGCCTTGTGGCCCATCACCCATGCGCCACCATGCACATGCAGTAATACCGGCCGGTGCTGCCCATCCCGCGCCGGCAGGTAAATGTCGAGCAGGTTCCGTTTGCCCGCGGGCCCGTAGGCGATATCTCGCTCTACTCTGACGCCCGGCCGTTGAAATCGTGTCGGATGAAACCAAGCGTTTGAACTGACCTGGTGGCTAAGCGACATTCGCCGTGAGAGGGGAATGCCGCTCTCGAAGTCGACCCCCAAGCCCGTTCGAAGCGCGCGCTCAAACGTGCTTCCGCTTTCAAGATGTCTGCGCAACACAAACACGTTACCCAAAATCGACAGCGTTAATAGCAAGTGGCTCAAGGACACTAGGGTATCGCCCCCTAAGAACGCCACCGCGGTCATCAGCACGAGGAGTTCCAGCAGCAACAAGGGCAGCGCGAGCTCCGTTGCAACCAATGATGTCAGGAACCACGGCGGTACCAGCCAGCCCAACGCTCGACCCCGAACAAGGGCCGTCAAGGTCGCAATAACCGTAAAGAAGGCAAACAAGAGGTACACGATATCAAGCATCAGCGATAAACTCTCCACAGCGGCGCCCAGCCTATGGCGCCAGTAACGTCATCATTCGTGTTAACAAAGGCCCTGGATATGAGTCGGCATGTCGGCGTAGTCATGGATCCGATCGGCTCCATTAATTTTAAAAAGGATACAACGCTCGGTCTCCTGTTGGCCGCGCAAGCCAGAGGATGGCACCTCTGGTACATGGAGCAAAGCGACCTTCACCTTGACCGAGGTGTAGCCCGGGCAAAGATGCGACCACTCCGAGTGGCGAATAATCCTGACGCCTACTTTGACCTAGGGAACCATGAAGATCGCAACCTGGCCGATCTCGATGCAGTTCTTATGCGCAAAGATCCCCCGTTCGACATGGAGTTTATCTACACAACCCATTTGTTGGAAACCGCAGAGCGCCAAGGGACTCTGATTGTTAATCGCTGTGCGAGCCTGAGAGACTGCAATGAGAAGCTATTTGCTACCCAATTCCCCGATTGCTGTCCGCCTCTCCTCGTGAGCAGGGACATGGCTCAGCTCAAGCAGTTTCACGCCCAAGAGGGTGATGTCATATACAAACCCCTGGACGGCATGGGGGGCAGCTCTATTTTTAGAGCAAAAGCCGACGACCCCAACCTGAGCGTGATTTTAGAAACCCTCACCCAATTTGGCCATCGAACCATTATGGCGCAGCGATTTTTGCCCGAAATAGTCCAGGGCGATAAGCGAATTCTGATGGTCAACGGAGAGCCTATTCCCTTTTGCCTTGCGCGAGTTCCCCTTGCCGGAGAAACACGGGGTAACTTGGCGGCCGGCGGATCGGGTATCGTGCAGCCTCTAACGGACCGGGACCAATGGATTGCGGAGCAGGTGGGGCCGGAGCTCCGACGACGCGGGTTGTGGTTTGTTGGGTTGGATGTCATTGGCGACTACCTGACTGAAATAAATGTCACCAGCCCAACCTGCCTGCGGGAAATAGAAAACGAGCAGGCAATCGATATCGGGGGCTTGCTGATGGACTGCCTTGAGCAGCAGATGGCCGGCGGAAATGGCTAAATACGCGCTGGCGTGGGCGCAGCTTGGAAAAGATCCCATGCTGCCCGCTCTGGTGATTGCGGCAACAGTCCATCTCGCGGTGATCTTGGGGGTCGGCTTCAGCATTAACACCACCGAACAACAGCCACGGTCCATGGCCGTAACGGTGGCGCTCGCTCCCGGCCCTGCACCAGAGCATGCGCAGCATATTGCTGCGGTTAGTCAGCAGGGACTTGAAACGGCCGGTGGCGAAATGCAATCACAGTGGCTGCCAGCGTCCTCTATGACGGTCAGTGCCGAGCCTCTGGCTGAGGAAAATCAAAAAGGGCAGCAACTTAGTTCCAATCAAACTCGGCCGGATTCCAGCCCTGAAGCCCGCTATCACTTTCAGTCAGATAGCAGTGATATTGACAGCTCGCGGATCGGTGCGGTGGCTGCTCGGCGCTCCCTGGACGCAGCCTATTTGGCCGTATGGAGAGCGCGGGTAGAGGAGGTGGGCGTCATGCTCGCCCAAGAGCATCGTGCACTAGGTGATGGTGACGTACGGTTGTTAGTCGCTATCGCCGCCAATGGTGAGCTCGAACGCATTCAAGTGCTGAAGTCGTCCGGGGATCGTGCGCTCGATCGCGCAGCACAAAATACGGTAGTACTTGCCGCACCTTTTCCTGCGTTCCCGGGGGACCTCGCTAAACAGACCTCAAAGCTTACGATTGTGCGCACTTGGCAATTTAGAACAACAAAGGAACGCCGAAACCCGTCATGACAGCGAAGGAAGCCCGAGAACCAAAAGCACCCGCCGTGAAACCTGGTCACTCGAAAGGCCTGCAGTCATTGCGTAATCACCTCCTGATTGCCACACCGGCGCTGGCCCAGGGCTTCTTCACTAAAACCGTCACCTATTTGTGTGAGCACAGCGAAGAGGGCGCCATGGGGCTGGTGATCAACCAACCGCTCCCAGTGTCTTTTGCCGATCTTTTTGCCTCGCTTGAATTGCCCTTGGAGGAGTCAAACACCCAACAAAAGGTGTTCGCGGGGGGACCGGTCAACACCGAGCATGGTTTTATCTTGCACAGCCCGGAAGGCCGGTGGGAATCCTCCCTGGCTATCAACGAGGATTTCGCGCTCACTACCTCGCAGGACGTTCTGGCCGCCATTGGCGCCGGTGACGGGCCAAAGAAGTACCTTATAGCGCTGG
The DNA here is from genome assembly GCA_965658055.1 of Luminiphilus sp. Classification (GTDB taxonomy): domain Bacteria; phylum Pseudomonadota; class Gammaproteobacteria; order Pseudomonadales; family Halieaceae; genus Luminiphilus. The sequence continues at coordinate 3,289 of CBFHQV010000010.1, forward strand.
GCTACGCGGGCTGGGGAGCGGGGCAACTGGAGGCCGAGCTAGCGGAAAATACATGGCTTACGGTGAAAGCGGATCCGGGTATTGTGTTTGATACGCAACCCGCCGCCCGACTCGACGCAGCCGGTAAGGCGCTGGGTATCGATATTCATCTGATGTCCGATCAAGCGGGACACGCATGAACAAAAAAGTTGAACGCGTCATGGCCTTTGATTGGGGCCTTAAAAATATTGGTGTCGCCGTGGGAACCCGCGCACTAGGGACCAGCCAGCCCTGCGCAGTCATAAAAGCCAAGGACGGTAGCCCCAATTGGGCGGAGGTAGAAGCACTGATCGGTACCTGGAATCCGGCGCTTTTGGTGGTTGGAGATCCCCTCAACATGGATGGGTCGGACGCCGAGATTACTCCACGTGCGCGGCGCTTCGCCCGACAGCTTGAGGGTCGCTTTGGCCTCACAGTCGTGATGGTAGATGAGCGTCTATCCTCCCACGCCGCAAAATCAGAGCAGGCTGCTCTGGGCCATGATGGAGACTATCGGAAAAGACCTATCGACGCCGAGGCTGCAAACCTCATTCTACAAACCTGGCTGACAGGGGACACGGATACAAACTGAGCCCCCCACGGTTATCTACTCCACTTCAAAATCTGTACTTTCAGTGAGCGCCTCAGCACCGTGCTCGTGCAGCTTGATGTTAAGGCGCACATCATTGGCAGAATCAGCGTGGCGGATAGCTTCGGCACGAGAAATAAGCCCCGATTTGTAAGCCTCTATAAGAGCTTGATCAAACGTTTGCATGCCCTGCTCAGTAGAGCGCGCCATGAGCTCTTTAATTAAATGTACTTCGCCTTTGCGGATATGGTCCTGAATGAGGGCGGTGCCTAAAAGCACCTCGACAACGGGGACGCGCTTTTTACCTGTGCGAGCGGGCAGCAGTTGCTGAGCCACCATTGCGCGCAGGTTCAATGATAGGTCCATCCAAATTTGATTGTGTTGCGCCGCGGGGAAAAAGCTTTGGATGCGATCGAGCGCTTGGTTCGCATTGTTGGCGTGCAAGGTACAAAAACACAGATGCCCGGTCTCTGCGAAAGCAAGGGCGGATTCCATGGTCTTAGCGGTTCTAACCTCTCCTATCATAATCACATCGGGGGCCTGTCGCAGCGTATTGGCAAGTGCGACTTCGTATGACTCGGTATCAAGACCGACTTCACGCTGGGTAACAAGACAACCCTTGTGGTTGTGTACATATTCAATGGGGTCTTCCACGGTAATAATGTGGCCGCGACTGTGGGTGTTTCGGTAATCCAGCATGGAGGCGAGGGAGGTTGATTTTCCGGTGCCAGTGCCGCCCACTAAAATGACAAGTCCGCGCTTGAGCATTGCCAGCTGCTTCATCACGGGTGGCAACCCCAAGGCCTTGAAATCGGGGATTTCGCCACTGATACGACGCAACACCAATCCGGGATGGCCACGCTGAATAAAAGCGCTCGCACGCATACGCCCATGAACGGGGTGGTCGATGGCGTAGTTTGCCTCGTTGCCTCGAGTGAAAGCGTTACTAATATCCTGACTCATAGTCGCCGATATCAACTCAGCCACCTGGTGCTCGCTCAAAGGCTGATCGCCAAGACTGATCAGCTCGCCATCGACTTTTAGCGTGATAGGCGCGCCCACGGTAACGAAGGCATCTGAGGCCTGACGCTCAACAATTGCTTTTAACAGCTCCTCCATCAAACCCCCTATGTCCTGCAATGCCACCCGAGCAACGTAACATTCACAATCGAGAGCGTGACCCCAAATGCAGTCACCGCACCTCTGTCTGCGCCCCGCAACTACCCAATGCTGTCGGGCTGTCTTGCCTTTTCTCTTGCGGTCTCAAGGGTGATCAGTTTTTTCTCAAACAGACTCTGCAAGCACTGATCCATGGTTTGCATACCGATCGACTGGCCGGTCTGAATAGCCGAATACATTTGCGCAACCTTGTCTTCCCGGATCAAATTTCGAATTGCCGACGTGCCGCGCATAATCTCATGCGCAGCAATACGGCCACCGGCGCGTCGCTTTAGCAGGGTTTGCGATATGACTGCCTGTAGAGATTCAGAAAGCATGGACCGAACCATGGCTTTTTCAGCGGCGGGAAAGACGTCAATCACACGGTCAATTGTCTTGGCGGCTGACGTCGTATGCAGGGTGCCAAAAACCAGGTGTCCCGTCTCCGCTGCCGTCAGCGCCAATCGAATTGTCTCCAGATCGCGCATCTCGCCGACAAGAATAATATCCGGGTCTTCCCGAAGGGCCGAGCGCAACGCTTCGGAAAACCCTAAGGTGTCACGATGGACTTCCCGTTGGTTAACCAAGCAGCGCTTAGATTCGTGAACAAACTCGATGGGATCTTCGATCGTCAGAATATGGTCATAGCGATTGTCATTAATGTAATCGATCATCGCGGCTAGGGTGGTTGATTTACCCGAGCCCGTCGGGCCGGTCACCAAAACGAGCCCTCTCGGTAATAAAGAAACGTCGCGGAAAACCTGCCCCATGCCCAGATCGTCCATCGTGAGGACTTTGGACGGAATGGTCCGAAACACTGCCGCAGCGCCCCGGTTCTGGTTGAATGCGTTGACCCGAAATCGAGCGACACCTGGCACCTCAAACGAAAAGTCAGTCTCAAAGAATTCTTCGAAGTCCTTGCGCTGCTTGTCGTTCATGATGTCGTAAATCAGTTCATGAACTTGTGTGTGGTCGAGGGGCGGCACGTTGATACGGCGGACATCGCCATCCACGCGAATCATCGGGGGTAAGCCCGCTGACAAGTGCAGGTCGGAAGCGCCTTGTTTCGCGCTGAATGCTAATAATTCTGTGATATCCATGGATTTCTTCCTTGATAAGCCAAAGACCAAACTAGCCCACCTCGGCTATCATGGCACCATGCAGCTGATAAATGTAGCCCATCGATTACAACAGGTTCGCGAGCGGATCGCCATGGCTGAGTCCCGGGCCAATCGACCGGCGGGCTCCGTCGAGCTTATCGCTGTCAGCAAGACCAAGCCCGTCGAAGACATCGAATTGGCGATTGCCGCCGGGCAACTAAAATTTGGAGAAAATTACGCGCAAGAGGCGGTGAACAAGGCCACATCAATCCATTCAGGACCGGTTGAGTGGCACTTTATTGGGCCTATCCAGTCGAACAAAACCCGACCACTGGCCGAACATATGCACTGGATTCACACCGTTGATCGGCCAAAAACGGCGCTACGACTCAATGAGCAACGCCCCCGCACCATGGGTCCACTCAATATCTGCATTCAGGTAAATATCTCTGGAGAGCCATCGAAGGCGGGCCTTAGCCCTGAAGACATCGACGCATTCTTGCCTCTTTTTGATGATCTCCCCAACCTGACACTGCGTGGATTCATGGCGATTCCCGCCCCAAGTGACGATCCAGACAAACAGCGTCAACCCTTCAGGGCGCTGCAAACCCTGTTTAATACGGCCAAACTAAAGTATCCGCAGCTGGATACCCTATCGATGGGAATGTCGGCAGATCTTGAAATGGCGGTTGCAGAAGGCGCTACGATGGTGCGTGTTGGTACCGACATTTTTGGACCTCGCTGAGCCGCGAACACCGTGCCGACACAGTATACTGTCGGCACCAGCAACCCCGAGCGTAAACAACCCAGAGACAGGCAAATTGATCGACACAGTGCTCCATCCAGCGACGAGTGGTTCGCTTCCCGCACACATTGGCTTTGTGGGAGCGGGCAATATGGCAACAGCCATCATGGGCGGCTTGCTCGCTGCAGGTTACCAACCTGATCAAATCAGTGGAGGTGACCCCTCCGATAGCGCCCGGGAGCAATGGGCCGCTCGCGGAATCACCGCGTTATCGGTGGATGCCGCTGAGGTTATTGCGGAGGCTGATCTCGTCATCCTGGCAGTCAAGCCCCAGGTCATGCAGACGGTCACTCACAGCTTGCGAGGCAAGCTAAAAAAAGATGCCGTTGTAATGTCAATCGCTGCCGGCGTAACCGTTAAAGCGCTCCAGGAAATGTTTGAAAATCCAGAACTTCGCGTCGTTAGGTGCATGCCCAACACCCCGGCACTGATTGGGCTGGGTGCCTCGGGGCTTTTTGCCAGCGGAGCCGTCAGCCCGGAGCAAAAGAAGCAAGTCGGCTCCGTCATGGAGGTTGTCGGCACAGCATTTTGGCTCGAACAGGAATCGCAAATCGATGCAGTTACGGCTGTATCCGGCAGTGGGCCAGCTTATTTTTTTGCCTTCATAGAAGCCATGATCAAGGCCGGAGAAAAACTGGGGCTCGAACACGGCATCGCGACGCAATTGACACTGCAGACCGCGTTGGGCGCTGCCAGCCTAGCCAAAAATAGTCACGAATCTGTCGACATACTGCGGAAAAACGTGACAAGCCCGGGAGGTACAACCGCTCGTGCGCTGGATAGCTTCGATCGTGCGGGGCTCTCAAAGGTGGTTTCCCAAGCCATGGAAGCGTGCTTCGATCGGGCGGTAGAAATGTCCGAGGAGTACAAATAGCTGTGGGTGCTTTACAAGAGATTTTCCAATTCTTGTTGGAAACACTGGGCTCGCTCTATCTATGTCTGGTGGTGCTTCGCGCCATGCTTCAAGCAAGCGGCGCTGACTTCTACAACCCGATTTCCCAATTTGTGGTGAAGGCGACCCAGCCACCGCTGGGTATTCTGCGCAGGGCGATCCCCGGCGGTCGGCGCTTTGACCCAGCACTGCTTGTGCTGGCCATGGCGGTGCAGGCCATCGTGCTGGGCGGGCTGCTAGTTCTCGCCGGATACATCCCTTCGGTGCTACAGCTCATTATCTGGAGTGCCGTAGGTCTAATCGGTCTTGTTGTGAATACCTATTTAATCGCCATGGTGATCATGATCGTCGTGAGCTGGATAGCCCCCGGTAGCCACCATCCCGCGGTTCGCCTTGTCTATCAAGTTACCGAGCCGGTGATGGGGCCTGTTCGTTCCCTGTTGCCGGCCATGGGCGGCCTCGATTTTTCGCCGATCGTAGTCTTTATTGTGATCAATGTGCTTCAAATTTCACTGCGGCACATCGCTGTGGCGACGGGACTGCCAACTCAGTTGGTTATTGGAATCTAAGTTCGTGACCATCCCGTTTGAAGATGAGGACAGTGTCGGTCTGGTTGAGCCGCGGATTGAGCACTTCGCGGAACCTTTTACTCTTGCCTGCGGCGAAGTATTACCTGCCTTTGATTTGATCGTTGAAACCTATGGGGCTCTCAACAGCAATCGCAGCAACGCCGTGCTGGTCTGTCACGCATTGAGTGGTAATCACCACGCTGCCGGGAAACATTCGCCTGAAGACGCCAAGCCCGGCTGGTGGGACACGCTGATTGGGCCAGGCAAGCCTGTCGACACCAATCGCTTTTTTGTGGTGTCGCTGAATAATTTAGGCGGCTGTGATGGCAGCACCGGACCCAATACCATTAACCCAGCCACAGGGGAGACCTGGGGTCCCGACTTTCCTGATGTGACGGTCAAGGACTGGGTCAACTCTCAACTGGCACTGGCTGATCGACTCGAAATTGATCGCTGGGCTGTGGTCATCGGCGGAAGTCTTGGCGGGATGCAGGCGCTGTACTGGGCGGTTCATCACCCCGATCGGGTTGCCAATTGTGTTGTATTGGCCGCCGCCCCACGACTGACAGCGCAGAACATTGCCTTCAATGAAATTGCTCGCCACGCCATTACGTCGGATCCGGATTGGCTTGATGGCCACTACAGCAAACAACAGACTGTCCCCGCTCGCGGGCTCGCTTTGGCCCGCATGGTCGGGCACCTGACCTACATGTCAGCCGAAGGCATGACCGACAAGTTTGGCCGCGAGCGTCGAGCAACCGAACAAAACGGGGAGCCGGAAATCTTTGAAGTGGAGAGTTACCTGCGATACCAGGGCGCTCAATTCTCTACTCGATTTGACGCTAATACCTATTTATTGATGACAAGGGCGCTCGATTATTTCGACATCGCCGACTACACCGATGGAGACCTCTCTGCGGCGTTATCGCCGATATCGGCGAGGCTGCTCGTGGTTTCCTTTTCAAGTGATTGGCGATTTTCACCGGCGAGATCGCGAGAAATGGTAGACGCGCTGATAACGACCAACAAAGACGTCAGTTACGCGGAAATCGAGACCGATGGCGGTCACGATGCCTTTCTTCTCAACGACCCAGACTATTGTCACTTGATGCGCGCGTGGCTCGAGCAGGTCACCCTATGATGCGCTATGACCTCACACGGATTATGGACTGGGTACCCCGGGCAAGCCGAGTTCTCGATTTGGGCTGCGGAGACGGTGAATTTCTAGCCCAGCTACAGACTGCGCGTAATGTCGATGCGCTGGGGATTGAGCTCGATATCAACAATATCACCGCCGCTGCTAGGCGGGGCATCTCCGTAATTCAGCAAGACATGGATCAGGGATTGGATAATTTTCCAAACCAAAGCTTTGACATCGTCGTGCTGGCCCATGCGCTTCAGGTGTTGCACCGACCCCACTCCGTTCTCGAGGAGATGGTCCGCATTGGCAAAGAGGCCATCGTCACCTTTCCCAACTTCGGTCATTGGCGTTGCCGACTGCACTTAGGCTTGTTGGGTCGTATGCCGGTCTCGAGGTTGCTGCCCTACGAGTGGTATGACACCCCTAATATCCACTTCTGCACGGTCAAGGACTTCGAAGCTCTGTGCGCGCAAATGAACATCGCCATCCTCGATCAAGATATTGTCACCGGTCCCCGAGCCACGATCCTCAACTCCCTTGCCCCCAACCTGTTTGGGTCTACGGCAATTTTCCGCATTTGCAAACAATGAAGCGACTCGTTCTTTTCGCAGCCTATTTTGCGCTGATGGCAGGGACCGCAACGGCGCAACAATCGGAACGCTTTGATCGGTTTGAACTGCACCGAAGTGTGGTTTACACCACGTTTTTAACGCCCGAAATCGCAGCGGAATACGGCATAGCTCGCGGTAAATACAAAGCGATTCTTACGCTATCGGTGCGTGATGTCGAAGCGGGGGAAACCGCTGGGCGACCCATGACAATCACAGGGCAAACATGGGACCTTATGCGAGGAGACCCCTTGGAGTTCAAGGAAATCCGCGAGGGCCCCGCCACCTACTATATTGCCGATTTCGAATTTATCGACCGGGAGTGGCGCTTCTTCGAGTTTGATTTTTTGCCCGAGGGCAGTGACACGTCGTATCACTACAAGTTCAAGACCCAGCTGTGGAAACAAATGGATGACTAGCGCCAAAGACCATGGGCGCCAAATCATCGTGCTCGCCAGCGGCAATCAAGGCAAGCTCCATGAACTCCAGGACGCCTTGGCGCCTGTTGGAATGGTGCTGCGCAAGCAATCAGACCTTGGCGTGACCGAAGCCGTTGAAGATGGGGCGACCTTCGTCGAGAACGCCATCAAGAAAGCGCGCAACGCGTGCCAGCAAACAGGCTACCCTGCGCTCGCCGATGATTCAGGACTAGTGGTCCCGGCGCTGGGCGGCGCTCCCGGAATACACTCGGCGCGCTATAGCGGAGAGGGTGATGCCGGCAATAACTTAAAACTTTTGGCTGCCATGCAAGGACTGGAAGGGGAAGAACGCTCAGCCCACTTCGTTTGTGTTCTCGTGCTGCTCCAATCGGCAACGGACCCCTCGCCCCTTATTGTGGAAGCACGTTGGCACGGCCACATCGGCCTGGTCCCAAAGGGAGCACACGGTTTTGGTTACGATCCGCTGTTCTTGGTGACAGACAAGAAGGGGCTGACCGCGGCCGAGCTGGCGCTTGAACAGAAGCGGACGATCAGCCATCGTGGCCAGGCGGTTGCAATGCTTCGAGCCAAACTTGGCTGCTGACCCCCTACGAATACCGATTTCGCTCTATGTTCACCTTCCCTGGTGCGAACGGAAATGTCCATATTGTGATTTCAACTCCCACGAACAGTTCAACCCCGAGGACGAAGCTCCCTACATTGACGCGCTGCTAGAAGATCTTCGAATACAGCATCCGGTAATACTTAACCGAGAGTTAGCGTCCATTTTTATTGGCGGTGGTACACCCAGCTTATTTAGCGGCGACTCTGTTGCGCGATTACTGGTCGGTATTGATGAGATATGGGGGATCAGTCACAACACCGAAATAACACTGGAAGCCAATCCTGGCAGTAGCGAAGTCGAAAAATTCCGCGCGTACAAGCTAGCCGGTGTCACGCGTTTGAGCATTGGTGTGCAGTCATTTGACGATACACATCTCAGCTCCCTAGGACGCATTCACCGGGCGGCCGATGCCCGATCAGCGGCCAACGCGGCAGCACAAATTTTTGCAGACTGGAACATTGACCTGATGCACGGTCTTCCAGGGCAAACTCCAGAACAAGCATTGGCCGACTTGAGCGAGGGGATTGCCTTGTGCGGTCACCACCTCTCTTGGTACCAGCTAACCATCGAGCCCAATACGCGCTTTTGGTCCAACCCGCCCCTGCTTCCCGAGGAGGATGACCTGAGCAACATTCAGGACGCCGGAGCCGCGCTGCTTGTAGCCTTGGGTATGGAGCAATATGAGGTGTCAGCCTGGGCCGCGAAGGGCAGGCTAAGTCGGCACAACATGAATTACTGGCAGTTTGGCGATTACATGGGCATTGGTGCCGGAGCTCACGGCAAAATCACCACCCACGCAGGTGAGGTGATTCGCACCCAGCGCAGCCGCCTGCCAAAAGACTATGTCGCCAATATCAATAGCGGAGCCATGCCCATCACCCGAGAAATACCGCCCGACGAGTTGCCCGCGGAATTTATGATGAATGCGCTGCGACTTCGGGACGGCGTCGCCGCCCAGCTGTTCACCGAGCGCACCGGCCTGCCTATGAGCATCGTGGCGGACATCAAGGACGGGCTGTGTGACCGTCAACTGCTGATGGATGCCCCGGATCGATTCCAAGCCACCGATCTGGGGTATCGCTTTCTCAACTCGGTCACCGCTGCGTTTCTGGCTCCGTAACCACCATGGCCACCACAAAGGCCCCGTGCTTACAAGACCTGCCGATGAAACAACAAGTCCCAGACGCCGTGACCCAGTCTCGCGCCGCGACGCTCAAATTTAGTCTCGGGGCGCCAGAGGGGTCGCGGCGAATATTGGCCGGCTGGGGCCGCGTTTTTTAACTCGGGGACAGCCTCAAGAACCTCCAGCATGTGTTCGGCGTAGGGCTGCCAGTCGGTAGCAAGATGAAGCCAACCACCCTCCACGAGTCGACTGACCAACAACGAGACAAACGCCGGCTGGATAAGGCGCCTTTTGTGATGGCGTTTTTTATGCCACGGATCGGGGAAATAAATTTGGATCCCATCCACGGAGGCGGGCGCAATACTGGACTCCAGAATTTGGACCGCGTCGTCGGCAAAGACACGGATATTGTCTATCCCGCGATCCATCGCTTGAGATAGGAGTCTGCCCACCCCCGGCCTATGCACTTCGATTCCTATATAACGGTGTTGCTGGTTGGCCTCGGCCATGGCGATAAGCGAATCCCCCATGCCAAACCCGATTTCTATGATGCGGGGTCCTTTACTCTGGAACAGACTGTCCCAGTCGACACATCCAGGGCCTTTGTTCAGCCCAAATTTCGGGAAACCCTCGTCCCAGCCCCGCTGCTGGCCTTCGGTCATTCGCCCCGCGCGCATGACAAAGCTGCGTATACGACGGTCGAAGGGCACAGGGTTGTCTGTCACAGTAGCGAGTTCCTAACAGGTTTACCTAACCCCAGGAGGCAGGCCTTTATGTGGGGAGGGATAAGGATACTAAGGGTTGTCAGCCGATGCCCCAGCTCCGCCAAGGGCGAGTGAGCTTAACAGAGCCCAGCCCACTATCAGCAGGGTGCCGCCTATGGGTGTAATCGCACCTAGCCAGGTGATACCTGACAGGACCAGACCATAAAGAGATCCGCTGAAAATTATCACCCCCACCAACCAGCTGCGGCAAACCCACAGGGCTGTGGATGTTTTTGTAAGGTTAGATGCGTGGAGGATCGAGAGGGCCAGAGCAAGAAGCGCAATACTGTGGAACAGTTGATAGGTGGCGGCTGTTTGCCACACCTCAAGCCGCTCCGGGGATACCCGGCTCGCCAAGCCATGAGCGCCAAAGGCACCTGCCATGACCCCTGTCGCGCCAAGCAGTGACGCGGCTAAAAGCGGCCAGCGAGGACCTGTGTGACTCACCCGATTACTCGCTCAAACAGCCCAAACGGCTCAAGCGGCTATAGACGCTCTAAGCTTTTTCATCGCGTTGGTTTCGAGCTGGCGAATCCGTTCAGCCGATACGCCATAGTCCGCGGCCAGCTCGTGTAAGGTCGCTTTGTTCTCGACCAGCCAGCGGCGGGACACAATGTCGCGGCTACGCTCATCGAGACCGGTCAACGCCCGCTGCAGACGCTCGTCACTGTCCCGGTCGGAATCTTCCGCCTCGACCATCATGGCCGGATCTGAAGACAGATCTTCGAGATAATGTTGTGGTGCGAACGCTCCCTCGTCGTCATCGGCATCAACCGGCAAGTCGAAAGCCACATCGCGACTAGTAAGGCGGCCCTCCATGCGGCGGACTTCAGCTTCATCCACCCCCAAATCATTGGCAATTGCCCGAGTCTCGTCGGCCGTCAACCAGCTTAAGGTCTTCTTGGCGCTGCGCAAATTAAAGAACAGCTTACGCTGGGACTTGGTTGTGGCCACCTTGACGATCCGCCAATTGCGGAGAATATATTCGTGCATTTCGGCCTTTATCCAGTGCACGGCAAACGAAACGAGCCGTACTCCTTTGGTGGGATCAAAGCGCTTGACCGCCTTCATAAGGCCAACATTTCCTTCCTGAATAAGGTCCGCCTCGGATAAGCCATAGCCCGAATAGCTGCGGGCAATGTGGACCACAAAACGCAGGTGAGCAAGTACTAACTCTCTCGCAGAATCAACACAATCCGCATAAAAAAGCTTTTCAGCAAGGGCCTGTTCGCGCTCAGCCGACAACATGGGTATGGCGCTGACCGTCTGAACATAGGCGGGCAAATTGGCGCCGGGCGCCATCGCCAAAGCCGCGTTATAGCCAACTGTCAATGTTTTAGTGGACTCTGTCATAGCCTGTCCCTCCTTACCATTGGGTCATTTTAGCACTCCCTCTTAGAGAGTGCTAATACGAAAAAGTTGCATCAAATTTACCGGGGCTGTATCCGGCGCAAATGAATGAATGCGGTGGTCCAGGCACTTGCCAGCCCAGCCAACCCACCCGCAACCGTTAGGCCAAACGCGCCTTTGAAGCCCAGACCGCTCAGCGTCTGATCACTACCGTACAGCATGAAGAGCTCATCCGCTGGCCCCGCCAGAAAACCAAACAGCAGCGCCACAAGAGCTGCACCCAACGAGCCGCCAACAGCCCCCGACCAAAGCCCTGAATAAAGGAGCGGCCTGCGGGCAAAACCGTCTCCACCTCCAATAAGCTTGATTACGGTAATTTCTTCTCGCCGCGCCTCGATGCCGAGTCGGATCGTGTTCCCGAGGATTAAAACGGCGCCCAACACCATCAACACGCCCACGCCGGCGGTCAAACGACGCGCCGTAGCAATAGCTGCGCCCAAGCGGGCCTGCCACTGGGTATCGAAGACCACCTGGTCCACGCTTTCTAACGTGGACAGAGACCGAGAAAGCGCATCAAGATCAGCCGAACTCAGATCTTTATCCGGATGAAGATGAAGCACATGGGGTAGCGGGTTTTCGTCGAGATTATCCATCAGCTCATTCAGCCCGATGCCGTAGGCAAACTCTTTAAGGGCCTCAGCGCGATCCACTGTCTCTACCTGATCAATATCCTCATTGCCTTCCAGCTCTGCCGCTAATTGGGTTGCAACCTCAAAGGAGGTACTTTGATCGAGGAGCAGGGTAAACCGAGCCGCTGTTTGAACACTTCCTGAAACAGCTTCAACGTTTTGCAGCAGTGCCCACAGCGCCGCGGGTAGGGCCAGCGCAATGCCCACCGCCAGGCAGGTAACAAGGCTTTGTATTGGCTCTCTCCCCAAGCGCAGCAAACTTTGCGCAGCTGCCTGCCGGTGATGAGCAAACCAACTCACGAGCGCAGGACGCGGACCGACTCCGGCTCCCGGCACGGTAGCGTTCACTGGCCAATTCCCCCGATGAGCCGACCCTCTTTGAGCGTAATTATCCTGTGCCGCAATCGAGAGATAAGCGCCAGATCATGACTGGCAACAACGACCGTTACCCCCACCCGATGAAAGGCCTCAAAAAGTGCCATGATTTCCGCCGATAATGCCGGATCAAGATTGCCGGTAGGCTCATCCGCAACCAGAACTTTGGGCCTCGCCACGACAGCTCGCGCAATACCGACTCGCTGCTGCTCGCCCCCAGACAACACGGCCGGGTTTGCCGACTCGCGCCCCAGCAGACCTACCTTGTCCAGAGCGGCGCGCACTCTTCGGCCGATATCTCGGGGATGAAACCCCGCGATCTCAAGCGGCAACGCCACGTTGTCAAAAATACTGCGGTCGAATAGCAGCTGATGGTCTTGAAAAACAATGCCAAAATCCTGGCGATATCGGGCGATGTGCCTGCCCCGAATTGCTGCAACATCTTTGCCATCAACCACAAGCCGACCCGAAGTCGCGCGGTCCAGAAGCATGAGCAAGCGGAGCATGGTGCTTTTACCCGCCCCCGAGTGGCCGGTTAGGAATACCATTTCTCCCGGAGCAATCTCCAGCGAGACATCCCGCAGGGCATCGTGACGCTCAAAGCGCTTGCTCACCCGCTCAAAACTAATCACGCACTAAGCCTCTTACTCTGCATCAAACAACGCCGTAACAAAGTCATCCGCCACGAAAGGCTGCAGATCAGCTGCGGCTTCACCCACCCCGATGAACCGAATCGGGCGCCGCAGCATCTCCGCAACCGCGAAAATAACGCCCCCCCGGGCGGTACCATCAAGCTTGGTGAGAACCATACCCGTGACACCGACAGATTGATTAAATTGTTCGGCCTGAGAAACGGCGTTCTGTCCAGTCCCCGCATCCAGCACAAGGAGGGTTTCATGGGGCAAACTCGGATCTATCTTACGCATCACCCGAACCACCTTCTCGAGCTCCTCCATCAAATGAGCTTTGTTTTGCAGCCGACCTGCGGTATCCGCGATAAGCACGTCGACCCCTTTAGCCTTCGCAGATTGCACCGCATCAAAGAGCACCGAGGCGCTATCAGCTCCGGTGTGCTGGGCGACGACGGGAACGTCGTTACGCTCGCCCCAGGCTTGTAATTGCTCGACAGCGGCGGCACGAAAGGTATCCCCCGCCGCCAACATAACGCGCTTTCCTTCCTGCTTATAACGATGCGCCAACTTGCCTATGGTCGTGGTTTTACCGGCCCCGTTTACACCAACCACCAGAATGACAAAGGGCTGCGCTGTGCTGATATCAAGGGGCTGCTCACAGGGCTCTATGATGGCTTTTAACGCATCCCGTGTGGCGGCCATGACAGCCTCGCCACTGCCTAGCTCGCGACGAGACACCCGGCCGGTAATATCAGCAACGATCCGAGCCGTCGCGGCCATGCCCACGTCCGCCATCACCAGGTGCTCCTCCAGCGCCTCAAGTAACTCGTCATCAATCTCTTTCTTGCCAAGGAAAAGGTTCCCAAGCCCGCTTGCGAGCTGTGAGCCCGTTCGACTCAGACCATTTTTTAGCCGGTTGTAAAGCCCGGTGGTCGCCTGTTCCTCGGCAGCCTCCATGGATCCACCTTTCGCATCGGTATCGGTAGGGCTCACCGGCAGGGCAGCTTTATCGGGATGGTTGCTTGTTCGTTTAAATAGCTTCATCAAAGGACTGTCTGCTCGTTGTTATTCCGCCGACCAAGGGTTTGGAGGCGTTAGTGTAAACTTTAAGAATAGCACCGCACTGAAGGACCTGAAATGCGACACCATGGGCGTCAGCGCTCAGACACGGGATCACTGCGCATCATCGGGGGCGACTGGCGAGGGAGAAGACTTTCATTCCCTGCCATTCCCGATTTGAGGCCCACAAGTGATCGCGTTCGTGAAACCTTGTTTAACTGGCTGCAGCCCGGGATTCGGGACAGCCGCTGTCTTGATATGTTCGCAGGGAGCGGTGCCCTTGGCCTAGAGGCCCTTTCCCGGGGCGCCAAGCACTGTACGTTTTTGGATCAGGCGCCGGCGGCGATTACAGCCATTCAAAGCCACCTCGAGATGCTCAAGGCGGCGGATAAAGCGCATGCGGCCATTGCTGACGCCCTGTCTTGGACAGGTGGACCCTTCGATATTGTTTTCGTGGACCCCCCCTTCGCGCGCGAGTGGGTGCTCCCCAGCCTTGATCACCTGGTTGCGAGCAACCTTCTCTCCCGGCACGCACTGATCTATGTGGAGACGCCTCTGGACTTTGTGCTGGAGGCGCCCCCAGCGTCATTAAAAGTGTCCAGGGATAAAAAGACGGGTAATGTCCGGTATCTCCTGTTAGAGCAACACCCCTAACCGAGGTTTGTCTGACGGTGTTTGCTTGTGTACATTCCAAGCGTAACTAGCCTAGGAAGTTAATTCATGCGAACCCAGTCTGTGGTGTACCCCGGGACTTTTGACCCGATTACTAATGGCCACATCGACCTCATTGAGCGTGCGGCCAAATTGTTTGATCGAGTGGTTGTCGCTATTGCATCGAGTGAGAAAAAAACGCCCCTCTTTACTCTGGAAGAGCGCGTAGATCTCACCTCCAGCGTGCTCAGTCACCTCGATAATGTTGAAGTCACCGGGTTCAGCAACCTGCTAACGGATTTTGTTACAGAGCAGGGGTCGAACTGCGTCTTAAGAGGGTTACGGGCTGTCGCGGACTTCGAATACGAGTTTCAGCTTGCCAATATGAATCGGGCGATGAAGCCTGATTTTGAAAGCGTTTTCCTAACCCCCGCCGAGCACCTGGCCTATATCTCGTCCTCGCTTGTGCGCGAAATCGCCTCTTTGGGTGGCGATATAACGCCTTTCGTTGCGCCACAGGTGGCTCTAGCGCTAAAGGAAAAGTTTTAGCGCTGGCACTGAGGACAAAATACCGTCGTTCGGTTGTTTTGCCTGATTTCCTTCAGTGTGAACTTGCAGTGCCGACAGGCCTGTCCACCGCGGCCATAGACTTTTAGTTGCTGCGCAAAATAGCCCGGCTTGCCATCCCCGCCAACAAAGTCCCGCAGCGTGGTTCCGCCCTGCTCGATAGCGCCCTGAAGTATTCGCTTTACGGCTTGAGCTAGCGCCTCATATCGGGACAACGCCACCCTTCCCGCTGCCCGGTCTGGGCGAATTCCGGCGGTAAATAGGGCTTCGTTAGCGTAAATGTTGCCAACACCCACCACGATTTTGCCGTCCATTAAAAATTGTTTGACCGACGAGCGACGCCCTCTCGATTTGGCATAAAGCCACGCGCCGTCAAAGTCATCCAGAAGGGGTTCTGGCCCGAGATGGTTGAGCAGTGGATGGTCGTCAGACCCCAGCCAATGGAAGCTGCCAAAGCGCCTGGGATCGTTGTATCTCAGGCACAAGCCGCCATCAAACTGGATATCAATGTGATCATGAAACATGGGCGGTTCTTCTCGGGTCATGACACGCAATGACCCCGACATCCCAAGGTGCACCATCAAGGTCCCATGTTCACTGTCCAGCAACAGGTACTTGGCACGCCGACGCGCCCTCAGGAAACAGCCGCCAACGAGCTTGTCAGAGAGATTTTCATCGACTGGCCAGCGCAGTCTGTGCTCCCTCACGACAACAGCAGATATCCGTCGTCCCAGGATGTGAGGCTCGATGCCTCGTCGAGTTGTCTCTACTTCAGGTAGCTCAGGCATTCACCTTGCCCCCGTTTATGTGGCGAAACCCCGACATTGGGCCGCCCTGTGGTGGGAATGGCGAGCGGGGGCGTGAATTTTAGACAAAAAAAACCTCGAGTTTGGTTGTCTCGAGGTTTTTTTGCGGCCACTCCCGCGGGAGTCGCTGGGAAATTTACTTGATCTTACCTTCTTTATAGATGACGTGCTTACGCGCGACAGGGTCAAACTTCTTCATCTCTAACTTTTCGGGCATGGTGCGCTTGTTTTTGTCCGTCGTGTAGAAATGGCCTGTTCCAGCTGTCGAGTTCATTCGAATTTTTTCACGCATAATCTTTCTCCTCAGACCTTTTCGCCGCGAGCGCGAAGCTCTGCAAGTACCGTATCGATACCGCGCTTATCAATAATACGCATACCCTTGGATGACACGCGAAGGGAAACGAAACGCTTCTCCGACTCAACCCAAAAACGGTGATTGTGAAGGTTGGGCAAAAAACGGCGGCGCGTGCGGTTTTTCGCATGTGAAACGTTGTTACCGGTTACGGGGCGCTTGCCGGTAACCTGACAGACTCGTGACATGGTTGAACCTTGCGGGTCAAATAAAAGGGTGCGCTTTATACCAGAGGACCCCGAGGGCCGCAAGTCTGCCTCTGGCAGCCCATGTCTCAGCGACCAGGCATATTGCCCGTTTCAGCCATCGAAAAACACTGCCCGTGGCCCACAATCAGATGGTCAAGCAGGGTCACATCAATCAACCGCAGGGCCGCCGCCAGGCGCTGAGTAATGCAGTGATCGGCCTGGCTGGGCTGCGGGTGCCCCGAGGGGTGGTTATGCACCGCGATCACCGCCGCCGCTCCAGCCCTGAGGGCCGCGGTGACAACATCTCGCGGATAGACCGCCGCGCCATCCAAAGTGCCCACGAACAGGCAGTCCGTTCGCAACAGGCGATGACGGCTATCGAGCAGCAGACATGCAAAATGCTCGCGATCCTCCATGGCATATTGGCTACAAAGGAAGCGTTTAGTCAGCTGGGAGCTTGCTAACACAGGACCTTGGTGGAGATCTTTCGCGGCCACCTCCCGAATGAGCTCCAGAGTGGCCTGCAGCTTCTTGCGCACGCCGGGCCCGACGCCGGGAACATGGACATCCCCCGCCAATATCGCCTTTAAGGTCGACCGCAGGCACCATCGGTGGGCGCTGAAGCCATTGAAGAGGGCGCCTGATGCCCGAGCGCTGTGTACGCCCAAGGCTCGCGCCACCAGCGCGAGCGCCTCCCAATCGGGCTCTGATGGGCCTGAGCAAGGGCCCCGCCCAGCCCGATCGGTATCAGTGCCATGGATTTCAGTGTGCAAATTAACGTCCAGATGCTACCGTTTGCAGGATTTTCCTAGTTGTATCAACACGATGGGACACCTAAGTAACCGAAATATCATCATTGGCGTATCAGGGGGCATCGCAGCCTACAAAGCTGCCGAGCTTGTTCGCTTGCTCCGACGGGAAGGCGCCATCGTTCGCGTCATCATGTCCCGCGGCGCCCTAGCCTTTATTACGCCCCTGAGCATGCAGGCCCTCTCTGGGAATCCGGTGCACACGGAGCTCCTTGATGAAGACGCTGAAATGGGCATGGGGCACATCGAGCTGGCCCGCTGGGCAGACATGTTCATACTGGCTCCAGCGACCGCCGACGTGATTGCCCGACTTGCCCAGGGTCGCGCCGACGACTTGCTGACTACGGTTGCCCTCGCGACCACGGCACCCCTCTATGTGGCACCTGCGATGAACCAAAATATGTGGCTAAACCCAGCCACGACTGCCAATATCGCGACGCTGACCGAGCGCGGTATTACGGTGGTTGGCCCGAGTGCCGGGGATCAAGCCTGTGGTGATAACGGACCCGGGCGGCTGCTGGAACCCGGCGAAATGCTTGCCGCCATCACCAATCGAATGCCCGCAAGACCGCTGGGGGGTAAGCGCGTGGTCATTACCGCCGGACCCACCCGGGAGCCGCTTGACCCCGTGCGCTACCTGTCCAATCACAGCTCGGGAAAAATGGGGTTTGCCCTGGCATGGGCTGCCGCCGAGGCAGGTGCCGAAGTGGTGTTGATTGCCGGGCCGGTAGCGCTCGAAACGCCCGACCGGATTACGCGAGTTGACGTGGAGTCAGCCCAACAGATGCTTGACGCCGTATTGGAAGCGGTTTCATCGGGCACCGATATTTTTATCGCCGCCGCTGCAGTCGCCGACTATCGACCGGTTTCCGTCGAAGAGCAAAAGATCAAAAAAACGGAAAGTGAGCTGTCCTTGGCACTGGTTCGCAACCCCGACATCCTTAAGACAGTTGCTACTGCGAATAACCGACCGACTCTCGTGATTGGCTTTGCGGCCGAAACCCATCAGGTTGCGGAACATGCGAATCAGAAGCTGGCAGCAAAAAGCCTTGACGCAATTGTCGCAAATGACGTGTCAAGAGGCGATATCGGCTTCAACAGCGACTACAACGCTGTTGCGCTAATTACCGCGTCGGGCCACGAGAGCGCACTGGAGGGGTCAAAAACAGTGGTCGCCCAGTCACTAATGGCGTCATTCTCAGAGATGCTTGAAAACCATTCAGCCCAAACCGTGAGTGCTACCGGTGACTAAGCGCGCCACCGTCATTCTCGGCAGTAACCAGCTTCGGCGCGTTATGGTGCAGGCTTTAGCCGTTGCCGGCGCGGGGTTGCTGACGGCACTTTTATGGCTCGCCGCGGTCAGGGAACCTTTAGCGCTTGCGGACAGTAAAAAACAGCTCGCACAGGTGGCAGTGAATGCCCGCGCCCATAGCATTGCCCTTTATATCAGTGATCTCGAGCGGCGTATCGAGCACTTAGCAGGCTCCTTAGCGCCTTACTCAGTAGCCACATCGCTCGCTCCGGAGACCATCGGCTTCCCGGATGCCGCATCGGTTTCTTACATTCCGCTGGGTGACCTGGGAACGGTCAGAATTACGCCGGGAGACTACGGACTAAAATCACATATTGATATCGATATCGTCCGTCGCGCATTCGCAGGCGAACAACCCGTTCCCGAGTCCATTAGCGGAGAGAATGGCGCCTACACGTTATTTGCCAGAGGGTCTGGCGATCCAATTCACGGCGTGGTCCTAATGGAAGTCACTCACTCACGCCTCGCTAAACTCGCATCCGCATCGGACGAGGGTCGCTATCGACTGGTGCAAAAACAACAAAACGGCGCCGTGTTTTCGGTAGTAGGCGAGCTTACGGGGGAGGTGGCCGCCTCAGCATCGATACCGGGAAGTCTTTGGTCGCTCGAGTTTCAGCCAGAGGACGATTGGCTAGCGATGATTCAACCGTCTTGGTGGTCGCTAGCCGGCGCATTCATTATTGCGGCAGCGACTCTCTTAGTGGCGGCCTATTGGCTGCTCAAACAAACACCCCTGATACTCAGTAAAGAGGTCTCTCGCTTGCTGGCCAAGATGGATGCGGAAGATTCGATCATCGTCAATACGCCAGCCTTGGAGCCCCTTGTGAGCGCGCTTATTCAGGCCACCGGTCGGGCGAAGCCGCGGCCATCCACGCCCCAGAAGGTAACCGCCGGCACCGACAGCCCCAAGGCGAGCCACGAGCCGTTAGCCGAACAGGAATCGGCGCAGGGCTCTTTGGCCGAGGCACTGACAGCCAGTAATGCGGGTACTCCCGCCACTACGCAGGCTGTGACGGCGGCGGAGGACGGCATTCCAGAGATCCTTTTTGAGGAGAGCCGAATACGAGGCGCTGTTGACACCGAGCTCACCCCCGAAATGGTCGAACAAATTGGACAGGCGATCGCTGTTCAATGCCGTGACAAGAGTCTCAGCTCCTTGGTGGTAGCCTCAGATGGTAAGGCGGTCAGTGAACAGATTCGGGGCCCCCTCACAAGGTCGCTCGTGGCGAGCGGCATTGACATACTCGACATCGGATCCGCATCCATGCCGTTGCTGCGGTTTGCGACTCACAGCACCGACTCGACATCAGGCATCATGGTTACCAGTGACCCCCACGATGAGCGCGCCGCTGCCCTTGAGATTCTTTTTGATCGACGGCCTGTAAGCGGCGAGGGTATCGACCAGATCCTGAAAACCCTAAAAGCGGGCTCACGTGTGTCCGGAGCTGGCCGAGCTGCCAAGCAGGCCATTAGCACTCGTTACATAGACAAGGTGCTTAGCGATGTAAACCTGGCGTTACCGCTGAAGGTAGTCATCGATGTCGCACATGGCGCAGCCGGCGATGTCGCCATTTCTCTTATTGAATCGTTGGGTTGTGAAGTTGTCGGGGTCAACGCAGACCCCCTGGAAACAGGTCAGGAATCGCATAACCTCGAGCAAGCGCTGTCACAGCTCGGCAGAATCGTTGGCGAAACAGGCGCCGATCTCGGTGTGCTTATCGATCAAGCAGGCGAAAAACTCCACACGGTGACCAACGAGGGAGTGCCGGTTGCGACCGATCAACTTATGATGATGCTGGCGCAGGATGTCTTGGAGAGGAACCCTGGCGCAGACGTAATTTATGACGTCAACTACAGTCGGCACTTTGCACCCTTCATCACAAGCTGCGGCGGTCGGGCTCAAATGGCACGGAGTGGTCCCGCGTTTGTCGCCGAGAAAAGTCTTCAGACCCATGCTCTAGTCGCAGCCACCTTTTCAGGTCATATCTTTTACACTGAGCGCTGGTATGGCTTTGAAGACGCCCTGTATGCGACAGCCCGGCTCCTAGAGGTGTTATCGAGTCAATCAGAAAGTTTTCAGGATCGTCTGTCCCACTTGCCCAGCGGGGTCAGCACACCGGAGATTTTCTTTCCCCTCGATACCGCGGTGCGAAAAAGGGTGATGCGCAGCCTGCAAGGACATCCAGATTTCCCAGGTGCGAGAATTACGACCCTGGACGGCTTGCGTATCGATTATGCCGACGGGTGGGGTGTCATTCGGAACTCAATCCCAGACGGTGCCTTAGTTATCAGGTTGGAGGGAAATGACAGCACATCTCTGTCACGGATTAAAAACGTGCTACAACAAGCGCTATCAGAGGCGGCGCCCGACTTGACAATAACCCTCTAACTAACACCCTTAAGGCCAAAAGAAAGCCTTTCGAGACAACAACAGCGAGATAAACGTGCCATGTCATTAAATCGCGACGACGCCAGTAACTTCGCCCGCGTTCTTACCGAGTCCCTGCCTTACATCCAGCGGTTCACCGGTCGAACCTTTGTCATCAAATTTGGTGGCAATGCCATGACCGACCCCGAACTGTTTGAAAGCTTTGCCCGAGACGTGGTCTTGATGAAGCTGGTGGGTATGAACCCCGTTGTCGTGCATGGCGGGGGCCCTCAAATTGGTGCTTTATTGGACAAACTGGAAATACCAACCAGCTTTGTTGAAGGTATGCGAGTCACCGACGAACGCACCATGGACGTGGTGGAGATGGTGCTTGGCGCTAGCGTCAATAAAGAAATCGTCAACAGCATCCACCGCAACGGCGGCCGGGCTGTCGGTCTGACTGGCAAAGATGGTATGTTGCTTACCGCAAGGAAGCTGCAGGTTTCATCGCCAGAAGCCCATGATATTGGCCAGGTTGGAGAAGTGGCCTCGGTGGACACCGATGTCTTGCACATGCTGGGACGCAGCGACTTTATCCCTGTGATCGCGCCTGTTGCCGGCGGGACTGACGGCAAAACCTACAACATTAACGCCGACTTGGTAGCGGGCAAAATCGCAGAAGTGCTCCACGCTGAGAAACTGATATTGCTCACCAACGTCGAGGGACTGCTTGATCGCGACAACAAGGTGCTAACGGGACTTTCGACTCGCCAAGTCGATGAGCTAATCGCCGATGGAACCATCCAAGGCGGCATGTTACCCAAAATTCAATGCGCTCTGGACGCCGTAAAACAGGGTGTTTCCAGTGCCCACATTATTGATGGTCGAGTCCCCCATGCGGCACTTCTTGAAATCTTCTCGGACGAGGGCATTGGCACCCTTATTAGCAATAAATCCCTTGCCTGAGAGGAGTTCTGATTGCGTCCGAGGTCTTCTGTGGCTAGCATCGTCAGACAGATCGATGTATCGGGAAGGTTATGCCACAACCACGCTCTGAACGCCGCGAACAGATCCTGCAGACGCTGGTGGTGATGCTGGAGGAGAGCGCTAGCAGCAAAATAACCACCGCCAAGCTGGCAGAGCGCGTTGGCGTCTCGGAGGCGGCCCTCTACCGCCACTTTGCCTCTAAAACCAAAATGTTCGAAGCGCTGATCGAATTTGCCGAAGACACAATATTCACCCGAGTCAGGCAAATTAGTGAAGAAGGGTCCGGCGCTCTGATCGCCTGTGAGCGAATGTTGTCTTTATTTCTGGGCTTTTGCGAACGCAATCCCGGCATTGCAAGAATCCTTCACGGCGAGGCGCTTGCTAACGAAGAATCGAGGCTGCATCTTCGGGTGAGTCAAATCTATGACCGGCTGGAAACCCAGCTGAGGACCACACTGAGACAAGCTGAAATCCATGAGTCGCTTCGACCACAGCTAGTTCTCAACGATGCGGCCACGTTGCTGTTAGCCGCTGCAGAAGGCAGGGTAAGTCAGTTTGTTCGCAGCGAGTTTAAAAGGCCGCCGCTAATGGGATGGCCTGAACAGTGGGCGGTACTCATAGCGGGATTTATGCGAGAGGTTCCGACGCAATAAACTCTAGTCCTGCTGGCGCTCCATGCTCTGCCGAAGAGCCACCACATCTTGTAACTGCTGAAATCGATCGATGTCCAGCTGATACTCCGCAAATACCGCGTCAACCTGGGCTTCCCGCTCTGCTATCTGGCGTTCGGTGGCGTCTATCTCCGTTTTGGCAATCGCGATGTACTCAAGGTCTTCGGGCCGAGGCTGGCCCCCTAAACGCTCGCTCTCTGCAACACGTGCCTGTGCATTTTCTACCTGCTGACGCAAGCTGCGACGATTGCTTTTAAGGATGGACACCCGGATCTTCAGGTCTCTTAATGCCCTGTCTCTTGCAGCCTCGATATCCTCGGTGGTCGAGTACCGAAGCAGCAGCGACTCATCCCACGCCTGGAGGCGCTCCTGCTCGGCAAAAGCCTCCGACTCAAGCTTTCTCGCCTTGCTAGCATCTAGCTTTTCCTCCTGAGTCAGGGCTCGCGGGACAACCTGCAATACCCGGCCCGTTTCATCAAGAACTTCGTAACCATGATCGATAAATTCGGCCGGCACACGCCAATCAACCACCATGATCCCCGCATCATCTTTATAGCGGTAAAGATTGCTCGAATAAGCCCAAGACGCGCTGAGAGCTAATCCCAGAACCCACCATATCGGCAGATGGTTAAACACCGTAGTTATCCCGATATTTCAGCATGGCATCGAGGTGCTGGCGCCTGTCCCCCTGCGCAGCTAACCATTCAATAACATCATGGAGGTTGATAACACTGATAACACGGAGGCCAAACTCTTCTTGTACCTCTTGCACCGCTGACAGCGCTCCCTGGCCCCGCTCACAGCGATCGAGCCCAATAATCACCCCAGCGGGAACAGCTCCCTGCTCAGCAATTAACTGCACGGACTCCCTTATTGCCGTTCCTGCGGTTATGACGTCGTCGACAATGGCCACCTGACCTTTTAATGGCGCACCCACAATGACACCGCCCTCACCATGGGTCTTGGCCTCCTTTCTATTAAACGCGTAGGGTATATCCACCGCGTGATGCAGGGCGAGCGCCACTGCCGTCGTTGATGCCAGCGGAATGCCTTTGTAAGCGGGTCCAAACAACGTATCAGGCACCAAGCTACAAGACACCATCGTCGCGGCATAACACGCGCCCAGGGTGGCCAAAGCCGCTCCCGTGGCGAAGGCGCCTGCATTGAAGAAGTAGGGGCTGACCCGCCCGGACTTGAGCTCAAACTCGCCAAACTTCAACACATCACAACGCACCGCCAAATCGATGAACGCCTCACGCGCCTGTGACTGACTGACAACTCCCTCGCTACCCACGCGAATCTCCTGACTCTCCTGCTGCTGTCACCTCTGCAGACCTTCTGCCAGATTTAAGGTTCTTTCTACCGAGAAACCGTGGCGTCCGACGTCTTACATCTCCTATCATATCGGGCTTGTATTCGCAGGACTAGCAATGAGAGTTATCAGTTTAGTGGTTGAGGGTTTGGAGCGCGCCAACGAGGAGGGCCTGATGTCATGGCTGCTTGCTCAAGATGCCGACGTTATTTGCCTTCAGGATACCCGTTGCTCAGAATACTCGCTCAAAGACGATTGCTTTTTCCCGCGTGAATATAACGCTTATTTTTTAGACAATTTTGCCGACCATCGCATCAACGGCGTCGCCATCTATTGTAAAACCCTTCCCAAAGCCATTATGACCGGCCTAGGCTTTGTCGATTTTGATGATAAGGGCCTATACATTCAGGCAGATTTTCAGAACCTCAGCGTTGGCTCGCTGTTAATGCCCTCCGGTGTCGCCAGTGACCAGGCAATGAATACCAAGCTCAAATTTATGGACCTGCTCGGCGGACACTTACAGAAAGTCAAAAATAAGCGGCGAGATTTCATTCTTTGCGGTGGCTGGGAGCTCGCCTGCAAATCCATAGACGTTGAGGAAGCCGGTAACCGCATGGACATACCGGGCTTTAGCGCCATTGAGCAAGATTGGCTGAACACGCTGTATAAAACGGGTTACTGCGACGCCTTTCGGTCAATCAATTCAGACGCAGATGAATTCAGCTGGTGGCCCGAGGGTGACGATGCCGGTGCGTTGCGAACCGACACACAGGTTGTATCAATAGCGCTGTGCAATCGGGTTGACGGTGCATCGATTTACACCGCTGATGCATTCTCGGATCACGCTCCCGTGATCATCGATTACGACGTCGATTTGTAGTTACTGCGCGAGCGCCGAGCGTTGCGCGGCAACAATTTCAGCGCCTGCTTTTTCCGCCAGATCAAGCATTTCAGAAAGCGCACCGCGGTCGAAGGTTGCTCCCTCCGCGGTACCCTGTACCTCAATCAGGCCGCCGCCTTCCGCCATGACCACATTGACGTCACTATCCGCGGTCGAGTCCTCCGCATAGTCCAAATCAACCACTGGCTGGCCGCGCCAGATACCGACCGATACCGCCGCAACCAAGTGACGCAGCGGGTCTGTCGTGAGTTTTTTTTCTCGCTGCAGGCCATTGATAGCATCGACGACGGCAACACAGGCACCGGAGATGGATGCTGTCCGCGTACCCCCGTCTGCCTGAATAACATCACAGTCTATTTGGAGGGTATTTTCCCCAAGAGCACTCAAATCTATGGCCGCTCGAAGTGAACGGCCAATCAAGCGCTGTATCTCTACCGTGCGGCCCGACTGTTTGCCCCGGGCAGCCTCCCTATCCATACGTGAGCCTGTTGAGCGTGGCAGCATGCCGTATTCCGCTGTGAGCCACCCCTGCCCCTTACCACGCAAAAACCCTGGCACCCCCGGGCTAATGCTCGCCGTGCAAATAACCTGGGTCCGCCCGAATGACACCAACACCGAGCCCTCGGCATGACAGGTGAACTGGCGTGTAAACTCAAGCGCGCGAAGCTCATCAAACTCGCGACCACTGGGCCTTTTGTCAAACTGAGACATCCAACACACTCCTTCCTGGGCCGCGCCGGGCTGGACGCGTCCCTGCGGCTTTCATACTGGTAGACTACCCCAGTTTCTATTTTCGACTTCGGGTCACTGATATAGACAAGAGGTTACTGTGACACAAAGCATGACGGGGTTTGCCCGCAGTAGTGTAACAACAGGTGAGATGACTATCACAATTGAGTTGCGCTCTGTAAATAACCGCTTTCTTGACTTGCACATTCGCTGCCCTGAGTCACTGCGGGCCTTCGAACAGCCCTGGCGACGCAAAATTGGCGAGCAGATCCACCGCGGTAAAGTGGAGCTCCACATAAAACTGGATGACCAAACCGACAATCGTTTGGCAGAGATAGATAGCGAGGGATTATCTAGGCTGCACAAAATGCTCGATCAAGTCGCGCGCGTATTTCCCGACGCCACCGCTCCTGACCAGCTGTCAATACTGGCCGCACCCGGCGTGTTGTCGAGCGCAGTAGTCGACGAGGAAGCGTTGGGTCGGTCCGTCGCAAAGGCGCTCGATCAGGCCTTGTCACAGCTCGTTATCAGTCGCCGTGAGGAGGGTGCGGCGCTTGAAGCCGTTGTGCTTGACCGGGTTGCAACGATGCGGGAGTTGCTCGATTGGCTAAAAGCCAACCTGCCTATTCTGCGCGAGCAACAGCAGCAACGGATTCTGCATCGACTGGCCCAAATAGACGTTGAACCCGACGCCAAGAGGCTGGAAGAAGAACTCGTCTACAGCGCTCAAAAATCCGACGTAGAAGAAGAGCTTGATCGACTTGACGCCCATCTGACCGCTATTGGAAAGGCGCTAAAGGGCAGCGCACCCTGCGGCAGACGGCTTGACTTTTTAATGCAAGAACTCAATCGAGAGGCGAACACCCTGTCCTCCAAAGCCACTGCATTGTCGACCACTGAAACCGCGGTAGAATTCAAGGTGCTTATCGAGCAAATGCGAGAGCAAATCCAAAATATTGAATAGAGTGAGGCGGCCTCTTATCGTGCCAGAAACGACCATGGGTAATTTATATACCGTTTCCGCGCCAAGCGGCGCCGGAAAGACCTCGCTGGTCCGGGCGCTGATTGAGCGGCGTCAGGACTTGGTCGTGGCGGTTTCGCACACAACCCGCCCCCAGCGGCCGGGGGAGGAAAACGGCGTAAACTATCACTTTGTGGACCGGCCAACCTTTGAACGCTCGGTGGCGAGCGGGCAGTTTTTCGAGTGGGCTGAAGTCTTTGGAAATCTCTACGGCACTGGCCGCGCTGAAGTGGAATCTCGGCTACAGCAGGGGCTCGATGTGATTCTGGAAATCGATTGGCAGGGGGCGCAACAAGTCAAACTAGCCGTGCCTGACAGCTGCGCGATCTTTATCGTACCGCCATCGCTGGAGTCGCTGCGCGAACGTCTGACGGGACGCGGTCAGGACGACAGCAACACCATTGAGCGCCGAATGGCAGACGCTAAAAGCGAGCTCGCGCACTGGCGTGATGCCGACTTTATTGTGCTCAATGACGACTTTGACCGCGCTCTTCTCGATCTCGAAAGTATTATTAGAAGCCAGCATTTACGCCGTGATTGCCAGTCAAACCGTCTCGCTGACACCCTGTCCGAAATAGGTTCAGGCTAGGCATTTTTCACATCACCCCTTCCCGGGGGATATGCGTTACACTACACGGCTCGGCGTAAGCTCGGGAATACCGTTACCAACCACGCGCTGCGCAACACTGAACGCAACACTGAAAGAGATACCATCATGGCACGAGTAACCGTTGAAGACTGCCTCGACAATGTAGACAACCGATTTGAGCTGGTCATGCTCGCTTCCAAGCGCGCACGCCAAATTGCCATTCAGGGCAAAGACCCCATGGTCGACGAAGAGAGCGACAAGCCCACAGTGATCGCCCTCCGAGAGATAGCCGAAGGAATGGTAACCCCCGAGCTGATGGCTCGCGAAACAGAAATCGAAGCTGAAGAGGAGTTAGCAGCGAGCTTCGAAACTCCGCTTTATTAAAGCCCCCGAGCGAGCGCTGTGGTCACCAGCACCTTACAGGTTCTCAGCGGCTCGCTCACAGATGTCACCGCGCGGCTCCTGCTGCGCAGCCCAGCAGAAAACCAATCTCAAAGCACAGTCCCTCCAGACAGCGCGCTAACGCTGTTTGAAAAAAAACTCCAGAAATACCTGACACCCGATCAAGTGGTGCAGGTAAAGCGCGCATATTTTTTTGCAGAGCAGGCGCATTATGGCCAGGTGAGACGCAGCGGTGAGCCATACGTTACGCACCCTCTGGCAGTTGCTGGCGTGCTGGCAGAAATGCATATGGACCATCAAAGCCTGATGGCAGCACTTCTACATGACACCATTGAGGATACGGGTGTCACCAAAGATGACATTGGCGCCCAATTTGGTTCGGATGTCGCGGAACTGGTAGACGGGGTGAGCAAGCTGACTCACATTGAGTTCGATAGCGTCGAACTCAAGCAGGCCGAAAACTTTCAAAAAATGGCGCTTGCCATGGCCCGGGATATTCGCGTCATTTTGGTAAAGCTCGCCGATCGGCTACATAATATGCGCACGCTGGGCGTCCTCAATCGAGACAAAATGCGCCGGATTGCGCTGGAGACTCTCGAGATCTATGCCCCAATAGCAATGCGCCTGGGCATGAACAACGTGCGAATGGAATTTGAGGATCTCGGCTTCAAAGCGCTCTATCCTATGCGAGCGCGGCGCATTCAGGCTGCTATACAAAAGTCACGGGGTAACCGAAAAGCGCTAGTCGAACAAATAAAAGAGCAGATCGAATCTCTGCTGGTAAAAGAGGGGCTCCGAGTCGAAGTGCAGGGCCGGGAAAAGCACCTCTACAGCATCTATTCAAAGATGCGGGCGAAGCGAAAGTCCTTTTCTGAAATTATGGATATTTTCGCGTTCAGAATCATCGTCGACTCAGTTGACGCCTGTTACCGCACCTTGGGGGCTGTTCACAGTCTCTACAAACCCGTCCCCAAAGAGTTCACGGACTACATCGCTATCCCCAAGGCCAACGGTTATCAGTCTCTGCATACCGTGCTAAAAGGCATGCACGGCGTTCCAATCGAAATACAGATTCGAACCCACGAAATGGAGGATATGGCCAACAACGGAATCGCCGCGCACTGGCTTTACAAGTCCAGTGGAGGTTCAACCAGCGCGTCACACACCCGGGCTCGGGAGTGGGTTCAGGGCTTGCTCGAAATGCAGCAACGCGCAGGCAATCCGCTTGAATTTATTGAAAGCGTGAAAATGGACCTGTTCCCAGATGAAGTTTATGTCTTTACGCCTAAGGGCGACATCATGGAATTGCCCCGGGGCGCCACGGCTATCGACGCGGCTTATGCGATTCACACGGACATAGGAAATCGCTGTGTTGCCTGCCGAATTGACCGGCGCCTTGCACCATTATCGGAGCCTTTGGAAAGTGGCCAAACCATAGAGATTGTCACTTCACCTAGCGGGCGCCCCAACCCCGACTGGTTTAACTATGTAGTAACGGCAAGAGCTAGAACCCATATTCGACACTTTCTCAAAGACCAGCGGCGAGAGGACTCTATTGAGTTGGGGCACAATCTGCTCAACAAAGCGCTGATCCCCTACAACGTTCGCCTTGACGGAATCGATAGCGAGTTGATGTCCGAAACACTTACCAAGTTTGGCAAGCCTGATCAGGAAAGCCTGTTCGTGGATATTGCCCTTGGCAATTTACTCCCCAACATTATCGCTAGCCGCCTCGCCGGTGCGAATGCGGGGCCTGTCGATCCATCGGACATAGAGGCCGTCGCTATTCGTGGAACAGAAGGCTTTGTCGTAACCTACGCCAAGTGCTGCTGCCCGCTCCCCGGGGACCCCATTGGCGGTTATCTGAGCGCCGAAAAAGGGCTGGTAGTTCATCGAGAAAATTGTGCCAACCTGATGGAAATGCATGATCAGCCAGAGCGAATGATGACGCTGCGATGGGATGATGAGGTTCAGGGCACCTTCCCGGTTGGCATGCGGCTAGAGGCCGTCAACACGCGGGGCCTCATCGCGGTGGTGGCAACACGGCTCAATGCCATCGGCATGAACATCGATCGCATCTCAACGCAGGACAAAGACATTCAGTACACCTATGTCGATATTGAGCTTCAGGTGAATAGCCGAATTCATCTAGCCAGAATTATGAAACGGTTGAGGACCGTTGAGGGTGTTCGCCGAGTAGTCCGCACCGCGAGGCGATGATCGTTACACCACTGACATCTTGAGGAGAGTGAGTTGTCCAATCGAGCTATCATTTCTACCGATGCCGCCCCTGCGGCTATCGGCCCCTACTCACAAGCAATCAAGGTAGGGAACACTGTTTGGATTTCGGGGCAGATACCGCTTGATCCAGAGACAATGGAACTGGTATCTGGAGGAATCGAGGCAGAAGCCACCCGCGTCTTTCAAAATCTTGCGGCGATTGCAAAGGCGGCAGGGGGATCTCTTAACGATGCCGTGAAGATCAATATCTCCATGACCGACCTCGATAATTTTGGTGCAGTAAACACCATCATGGCCAGCTTTTTCGACGAGCCTTATCCCGCCAGAGCCTGTGTTCAGGTGGCGGCCTTGCCGAAGGGCGTCGGGATAGAGATAGAGGCTATCCTCTGCATCTAGCCGCAAGCTAAAGCGAATCGTAGGTAAACCCTGACTCGACCTTTAGGCCTTCAGCCCGCCGTAGCCAGCCCGATAATCCGGATAGCGAAAAGTGAATCCCGCCGCTTTCAACCGGCTGTTGTCGCAGCGTCGATTACCCCTCTCACCACCGCCGCTTGCTGCAGCGCCTGGAGCATAGGGAACCCCGATCTGCTCAGCAAGCCAGCGCTCTACATCACTCATCGGGGCCGGTAAATCGTCGCTTGCTACGAAAATTCCGTCCAAGGGGTCATTGGCCTCCGCCTGCAAAAAAGCAAACTCTATCGCCGTAGCAAGGTCATCTCGATGGATCCGGTTGCTGTAGCGGGCTCCCGTTTGGCTAAACACGCCCTGGGCTATGCGAGACACCAGATGACCCTGCGGAGAGCCATCGTAGAGCCCGCTCGCTCGAAATACTGTAGCCCCAGAAATCTGGGCTAAAAAGATTTTTTCCGCCTCGATAATCGCAGTGGCAAAGGGGTCATTGGTGGCCAAGGCCGATGTTTCGTCTACCCAGTTGCCAGAGGTTTCAGCATACACACGCGTTGATGACACGAGCACACCGCCCCTGAGAGATTTAGCGGCGGCAGTCTCGGCGATTAAGCCCATCGCACCGGAAAAACCCCGCCGATAACCCTGTGCATCCCGTGATGCAGGTGTTGGTGTAAACAATAGATAGTCGGGCTTTACACTGGCGAGCGAAGCCAAACCCTCGGCGGTGGTGTAATCGCCGGCGAAAGCCTGAAACATATCGGGCAATTTTTCGGGCCGTCTGCGCAGGGCACTGATGTGCCATCCGTGTGCAGAGAGGCCAGACCCTACACGCGTACCAATGTCGCCGCAGCCGACAATAAGAAGATGTGGGTTTGTCACGGCCATTACTCTTAGCCCAAAAGTGTGGGACAGTATGCCAGTGTCTCAGCTTGCGCGAAAAGTGAATGAATGACGACGTCAGCCTAGGCAAGCCTACCCCTATTTCGATTCTCAAGGGTGTTGGACCCAAGCTGTCTGAGCGACTTATCGCGCTCGGAATAAGCTCTGTGGAGGATCTGCTTTTTCATTTCCCCCTGCGCTATCAAGACAGAACCCGTGTCACACCCATCGCGGGACTGAAGGAAGGTTTGGATGCCGTTGTGCAGGCGGAGGTTCGCATGGCAAGCGTCGTGCCGGGGCGACGCCCATCCCTGGTAGTCAAGGTTGCCGATGCCTCGGGTCTCCTAACCCTGAGGTTTTTTCATTTTCGGCGAGCACAGGTCAACCAGTTCAAGCCAGGGGCTCCGATATCGCTCTTTGGCCAAGCCCGGTCGAGCCGGCACGGCGGAGAAATGATCCATCCGGAATACCGGTTGGGTGCAACGGCCGGCTTTCTGGAAACGGCACTGACCCCGATCTACCCAACCGCTGAGGGCTTGGGCCAGGCGATTTGGCGTAAACTGACCGACCAGGCACTTGAGCGGCTGATAAAGCATCCTCCTGTCGACCTCCTTGCACCCGTGTACCCCGCTTCCTTAAGTCTCAGTGACGCCATTCACTACCTCCATAGACCGCCGCCAGACGCGCCCGTTGAGCTTATCAAAGACTGGCAGCACCCCGCGCAACTGAGGCTTTCATTGGAGGAGCTGGTGGCACACCATCTTTCACTGCAAGCTCTTCGTGCCAAAGAGCGCGCCTTTGAAGCGCCCAAAATCACCCCATATCCCGAGCTGTGTAAGACGTTCTTGGACACTCTGCCGTTTCAACCTACCGGGGCTCAAGAGCGGGTAATCGGGGAGATAATGGCCGACCTGTCGAGCCACGCCCCAATGCTTCGCCTTGTTCAGGGAGACGTCGGATCGGGCAAAACCCTCGTGGCGGCAGTCTCAGCGCTTTCGGCTATAGCAGCGGGGTATCAGGCGGTGTTGATGGCCCCGACTGAGCTTTTGGCAGAACAGCACTTGAGAACGTTCAGCGCCTGGCTTGAACCCCTCGGGGTCACTATCGCGTGGTTGAGCGGCAAAGTCCGAGGTCAGGCGAGAAAAGAAACCCTGCAAGCCATAGCTGAGGGTGATGCCACACTGATCGTAGGCACCCATGCCCTTTTTCAGGAAGGTGTTAGTTTTAATGCTCTCGCGCTGGTTATCATCGATGAGCAGCATCGGTTTGGTGTCCATCAGCGACTCGCGTTGACAGAGAAGGCTTCTGGTGCCGGTTATCCACACCAGCTGGTGCTGACAGCAACGCCCATTCCGAGAACCTTGTCGATGGTGGCTTACGCCGATTTGGACAGCTCCATCATCGACGAACTCCCGCCAGGCAGAACCCCCGTTACCACCACGCTGGTCGATAGCGATCGCCGAGCGGAAGTCATCGCGAGAGTCGGCGCGGCATGTGCGGCGGGTCGCCAAGCCTACTGGGTCTGCACCTTGATCGAAGAGTCCGATACCCTCAACGCGCAGGCAGCAGAGGCCACAGCTGAGCTGTTAAAAAGCCATCTGCCCAAGATAGCCGTCGGGCTTATTCACGGCCGCCAAACACCCCAAGAGAAAGAGCGTGTTATGGCCCGCTTTGCCTCCGGCGATTTGTCCCTGCTCGTTGCAACCACGGTTATTGAGGTCGGCGTCGATGTGCCAAACGCCAGCTTGATGATTATTGAAAACCCCGAGCGGCTGGGACTGGCACAGCTGCATCAGTTACGAGGACGTGTGGGTAGGGGCTCGACTGATAGCTTTTGCCTATTGCTTTACCAGCAGCCGCTTAGCCTCATAGGAAAACAGCGCCTTAACGTACTTCGGGAAAGCAACGACGGGTTCTTCATCGCTGAGGAAGATCTCCGACTCCGTGGTGCAGGGGAGCTTTTGGGGACCCGCCAAACCGGGGCGGCTACATTTCGTGTCGCCCAGCTACCGGAGCACGAACATTTACTGGATGAGGTTCAATCCCTCGCTCAGGCGCTACTGGCACAACATCCTCGTCTTTGTGAGCTGCTGATCACCCGGTGGACCGGGGAAAGACAAGCTTTCGCGCGGGTGTGAAGAAGGTACACTTGGACGTTAATCACTGACAGACTGTAACGCGGCATGAGTACTGATTTGCAAAAACCCACAATCCAAGCGCCCCCTGTCACGAGATGGCAGGGATTGTGGGAGCTTATGCGCTTTCACAAGCCCATCGGGACCTGGT
Organism: Luminiphilus sp.; assembly: GCA_965658055.1. Classification (GTDB taxonomy): domain Bacteria; phylum Pseudomonadota; class Gammaproteobacteria; order Pseudomonadales; family Halieaceae; genus Luminiphilus. The sequence continues at coordinate 36,684 of CBFHQV010000010.1, forward strand.
TGCTTGCAGCGCCGACCGCATGGGCACTAGTTATCGCCAGCAACGGCTGGCCAGAGACTACGCTGCTTATCATTTTCACCTTAGGGGTTGTGGTCATGCGATCTGCTGGCTGCGTTGTCAACGACCTCGCAGATCAAGACCTCGACGGTCACGTAGAGCGAACCCGGACCCGACCACTCATCACAGGCGCCGTCACCGCCAATGAAGCGCGTGTTCTGCTGGGAATACTCCTGTTACTCGCCTTGCTGTTAGTTCTTATGACCAACCCTTTCACAGTGCTGCTGTCTTTTGTTGGTGCCGGCCTCGCCATGATCTATCCCTTTATGAAGCGCTGGACCCACTTGCCACAGTTTGTTCTCGGAGCGGCGTTTTCATGGTCAATCCCCATGGCTTTTGCCGCTGTCACCAACACATTACCCCAGGGGCTATGGTGGTTATTCGCAGCCAATTTATTGTGGACTGTTGTTTATGACACCCAATACGCCATGGTGGACAGAGATGACGACCTTGCTGTCGGCGTCAAGTCGACCGCGATCCTGTTTGGCCAGCTGGACCGGCGTTTGATTGGCTTTATGCAATTGGTTTCTCTTGAGTGCTTCGTGATGGCGGGGGTTAGCTTTCAGCTTGGATTGCTTTACTTCATCAGTATCGCAGCGGTCGGCACGTTATTTCTCTGGCATCAGTGGCTTATCAGACATCGCGATAGAGAAGGGTGCTTTAAAGCCTTCAATCAAAGCAAATGGATTGGTCTCATCGTGCTTTTGGGAATAGTGGGACAGTTTGCCCGCTAACCCGTATACCTTCTTTTTACTGCGATTACCTGCCGACACTCACGATGGAGCTCTTTGTATACGGAAGCATTGGTGACATTCCACGAGATGAGTGGGATCGCTGGTTTGGTGGCGACTATCCATTCCTTGGCTATGACTTTTTGCTGGGCCTTGAGACCTCTGACTGCACCACCGTAAAAAGCGGATGGGCGCCTTTTCATTTAGTCCTCCGAGAGGGAGATATTGCCATTGGCGCCGCTCCGGGGTTTTTAAAAGAGCATTCCTATGGAGAGTACGTCTTTGACTGGGCTTGGGCAGACGCTTGGCATCGGCAAGGGCTTGAGTACTATCCGAAGCTGATTTCCGCTGCGCCTTTTACTCCGGCCACAGGCCCGCGACTATGGACCGACCCAAATCGATCTGACGCGCTGGGTGAATTTTCACGCGCTGTTATGGCGCTGTGTGAAGAAAAAGGGATTACCGGCTGGCATATTCTTTTTGCCGACAACTACCCAGCGCAAGAAGAGCTGCCTGGGGACGATTTTGTTGAACGAGTGACCTGCCAGTTTCATTGGATAAATCGTGGCTATCGCGACTTTGAAGACTTTTTACAAACCTTCAGCAGTAGAAAAAGAAAGAATCTTCGCAAAGAGCGCGCGAGTATTGCGCAACAAGGGTTATCACTGTGCACCTTTCGTGGCGATGCCATCACCAGTGCACACTGGCAGTTTTTTCATCACTGCTACCAAACCACCTACGCCAAACGCAGTGGCCATGGTGGTTATCTGACAAAGGCATTTTTTTTAGAAGTCTGCCCAGCCTTAGGGGACATCCCTGTCATGGTGATTGCCGAGGATGAAGCAGGATTGCCGGTAGCGGCGGCACTGTACTTTGAGTCGTCACACACCCTGTTTGGCCGTTACTGGGGGTGTTTGCGGGAATACGATAACCTCCACTTCGAAGCCTGCTATTACCGGGGTATTGAGTACTGCATACAGAGGGGGTTACAGCGCTTTGACCCCGGAGCTCAAGGTGAACATAAAATTCAGCGAGGTTTCGAACCGACGCTGACCCGATCCCTGCACTGGGTGGCAGAGCCGGGTTTTCGGGAGCCTATTGCCGCTTTTTGCCGTCGTGAAAAAGATCAAGTCCGCGCCTATCAACAAGAGGCGAGTTCACTGCTTCCATTCAAAAATATGGCGGGCGAATAATCCTTTAAGCGCCCGGGGGCTTGTCCCGTAAAAAGACAAGCTCGCTAGCAGTCGATAAGGTCTTGCTGAAGTAATAACCCTCGGCATCAAATTCCTTTAAACCCTCGGGATCGTTAAGCTGATGATCAATAATAAAGCGAGCCATCAAGCCCCGTGCTTTTTTTGCAAAAAAGCTGATCATCTTATACTTCCCTTGCTTCAGATCCTTGAATACCGGGGTGATGATTTCCACGTCCAGGGTCTTAGCATTTACCGATTTGAAGTACTCGTTTGACGCCAAATTAATCAGCAAAGGGCTGCCGCTTTTTTTAAGGTCAGCCTGAACCGCATCCGAGATGTCGTTACCCCAAAATTCATACAAATTTTTACCCACTCGGTTGTTAAATCGAAGCCCCATTTCGAGGCGATAGGGTTGCATTAGGTCGAGCGGGCGCAGCAGGCCATAGAGGCCAGACAAAATGCGCAAATGTTTTTGCGCAAATTTAAGCCCTTTTGCGTCCAGCGTCTCCGCTGCCAACCCGGTATAGACATCGCCTTTGAAAGCCAGCAATGCCTGCTTGGCATTTTGAGGCGTGAATTCGGGGTGCCAATTCATAAACCGCTCATGGTTTAGATTGGCAATACTCTCGCTGACGCCCATTAAGCTTTGAATATCGCCGGGGGTAAGGCGGCGGGCGTCCTCAACCAGCTCGCTGGCTCGAGACAAAAACGCGGGTTGGGTTGCCTGTCGTGTGGTAGCCGGCGTCTCGTAATCGAGCGTCTTCGCAGGCGAAATAACAGTTAACACAGCCTAATCTCCCTGAATTTTTGATAGCAACAATGATAACCTGTCTAGCGGCTCAAAGGACCCCCGTAATGGACAACACCCCGCCCCACCTGCTACTTGTTAGTCGCATTCTGGACAATGCCTCCAAGCTGCTGCTGCCGGCTATCGCCTGGTTCCCTTTGGCAATGGCTATTCTGACGGTCGCGGTGGTGTCGCTGCGCTACGGCTGGGGGATTGGTGCAATAGCGGCTCAAGAGGGGGTTCTGTACCTGCACAGCGCGCTATTCCTGCTGGGAGCCTCATGGACTCTTGCGGCTGACGGCCATGTACGGGTCGACATTTTTTACCGGCAGTTCTCCAACCGTCAAAAGGCCTGGGTGAATGCGCTGGGTCATACCGTGTTCACGCTGCCATTATGCGTGATGATTGGCATCACCTGCTGGGGCTATGTAGCAGAATCCTGGTCCATCGCGGAGGTATCACCTGAGCCCGGTGGCATTCCCGCGGTGTTTCTTTTAAAAAGCCTGATTCCAATCATGGCGGGGCTGCTATTTCTGCAGGCCTGCTCGGAAATCTTAAAAGCGCTTCAAGTTTTGATCGACGAGAGCGCTTATGCAGGGTGAATTCGCTCTCGCTCTATTTGCTGCAGTCTGTGTGGTTTTAATGCTGGGGTTTCCGGTAGCGCTGACTCTCGCCGGGGTTAGTTTGGTTTTCGCCGCCTTGGGCACCCTTGCTGGAGCGTTTGACCCAAGTTATCTGGTGGCCTTACCGGCCCGTCTGTTTGGCACCATGACAAACGAAACCCTGGTCGCTGTTCCCTTGTTTATTTTGATGGGAAATATTCTCGAGCGCGCCCGAATCGCCGAGGATTTGCTTAACAATTTGGCTCAGCTTTTTGGTCAGCGCCCGGGGGGGCTCGGTATTTCCGTTGTGCTCGTAGGCGCCCTTCTTGCCGCCAGCACAGGTATTGTCGGTGCCACGGTCGTTACGATGGGGCTGCTTTCGCTGCCGACCATGCTTCGAGCCGGATACAGCCCAAGTCTTGCGGCAGGTACGATCTGTGCCACCGGCACCCTAGGGCAGATCATCCCGCCATCCATAGCGCTGGTCTTGCTTGGGGATATCATCTCCAGCGCTTATCAGCGCGCCCAACTTGAGATGGGGGTGCTTAACACCGCGACCGTGTCGGTAGGAGACCTATTTATTGGGGCACTCGGCCCGGGCGTCATTTTGGTCGCTTGCTACGTCTTGTGGATTGCCGCGACCGGCTGGATCGCGCCACAACACGTGCCGCCGATAAAGACCTCCAGGGTTTCTGTTGTGCAAGTAGCCAAGGTCCTGTTACCACCCCTCGGCTTGATCACTTTAGTACTTGGGTCAATTTTGATCGGCGCGGCCACACCGACCGAGGCGTCTGGCGTGGGGGCGATAGGTGCGTTGGCCCTGGCGTTTTTACGCAACGAGATGTCGTGGCAACGCCTGCAAGAAATTGGCCAAAGCACCCTCCAAGTCACCAGCATGATTTTTCTTATCCTGATTGGCGCCTCCGTATTCTCATTAGTTTTTAGGGGGTTTGGGGGTGAAGAAATGGTGCAGGAGTTTTTCCACACCATGGAAGGCGGCCCGGCTGCGGCGCTCCTGTTGGTCATGGTCACTATCTTTTTGCTTGGCTTTATTCTCGATTTCATTGAAATCACGTTTGTTGTGGTGCCTATTGTCGGGCCCATCCTGTTGGCAATGGGTTTCGACCCCGTTTGGCTGGGCATTATGATCGCCGTGAATCTGCAAACGTCGTTTCTTACACCCCCTTTTGGCTTCGCTCTGTTTTACCTCCGGGGCGTCGCTTCCGACGAGGTCAGCACGGGTGCGCTTTACCGCGGAGTAATCCCCTTCGTGCTTCTTCAGCTAGGTTTGCTGGTGGCCATGTGGTTTTTCCCGGAGCTCGTCTCTTGGCTGCCAAGCCAACTCGGTTGACTTAGGGTATTTGTGATTTCACGAGACGAACGGTGCAGGTAAACTGCCCACCGGATATCGCCATTAATCAATTAAACTCGGCGCTAACTGGAGACCTCACCACATGAACGAGATCGATGCCAACCCGGCTCCTCAGGGGGATTTAAGTTTGCAAGCTGTGGCTATGCCCTGCGATACCAATCCGCACGGTGATATTTTTGGAGGCTGGTTGATGTCGCAGATGGATTTAGCCGGGTACGTCACAGCCTGTGAGGTAGCTGGTGGACGGGTTGCCACTGTCGCTGTCGAGGGTATGTCGTTTCTTACACCTGTGCACGTTGGCGCGGTAGTAAGTTGTTACTGTGACGTGGTTGAGATCGGCCGCAGTTCTGTTCGCGTGGTGGTTGAGGTGTGGATCAACTCCAAGCACGACGGTGAGCCCCTGAAGGTTACTGAAGGCACGTTTATCTACGTTGCGATCGACAACGAAAAGCGAACCCGTATTATTGCTCATTGAAATTTACAGGGGGAAGCACCTTGTCTCTTGCGTTGAGAAAGGCCCGCTCCGAAATCTCGTGATAAGCCCTTACATCCTGCGCGAAGGCTTCGTAGGAGTCAGCAATTTTTTGTGCCATAGGGTCACTCTCAATGAGTGACTCAAGCGCTAATAATGATTTGTCATACAGCAGCTGCAAAACATCGTCCGGGAGAACGCGCAACTTGCTGCCGCCGGCTAAGAGTGTGCGAAGAGATTCATTGTTACGCGCAGTGAATTCATCAAGCATATTTTGGTTTGCCGCCCGAGCTGCGTATTCCACGATCGCCTGAAGATCCCCGGGGAGTGCTTCAAATGCCTTTGTATTGACCGTAAATTCAAGCATCGCGCCGGGTTCATGCCACCCTGGGTAGTAATAGTATTCCGCGACTTCATTAAGCCCCAGGGTTCGATCATTGTAAGGACCGACCCATTCCACCGCGTCGATTACACCGGTTTGCATCGAGGTATAGATTTCGCCGCCCGCTATCCTCACCGCTGTTCCGCCGGCAGCGTCAAAGACCTCGCCCGCCAAACCGGGAATACGCATTTTCAAGCCCTTAAGGTCAGCAGCACTGCGCAGCTCTCGGTTAAACCATCCCGCCATTTGAACGCCGGTACTGCCGCCGGCAAAAGGCGTTACACCAAAGGGGGCGTAGAGTTCGCGCCATAACGCGAGCCCATCACCGTAATGCAGCCAGCCATTCATTTCCTGCGCAGTCATGCCGAAAGGGACCGCTGTATAAAAGACGGCAGCCGGTATCTTCCCCTTCCAGTAATACGCCGCACCGTGACCCATTTCGGCCACCCCCTGTGACACCGCATCGAAAACTTCAAATGCCGGAACGATTTCACCGGCGCCGTACACGCGAATGGTTAAACGCCCGGCGCTCATTTCATTAACGTAGCGGGCAAAATTTTCAGGCGCCGCTCCGAGGCCAGGCAGGTTTTTAGGCCAGGTGGTCACCAGTTTCCATTGGTAGCTTGCCGAGGGTAAATCCTCGCCGGATGCGTTTAGCGGGCTCTTGGTGTTGGCTCTATCGACGGCCCATAAGGAAACAACCGTGACAAGTAGCGCCACAAGGACCACTACGACAACAGGTAAATAACGGCGTTCAAACATTTTCTGTCTCCAGCGGAGGTCCCACTCGAAATATCGACTGGCCTAACCTTACAACACCTGCAGATTCGCGTATTGGAGCACAAGCCATTTTGAGCCAGCACCAAAGCTCACCTCGACCCGGGCATTGCCACCACGGCCCTCGAAATTTACGACAACTCCTTCACCAAAAACCTGATGCAACACGCGCTGCCCCAGTTGAACCCCCGCCTCAATCGAGGCCGAGGCTTGAGAAGAGGATAGCGAGGACATGGGCCGGGCCACAGATGAGCTTAGCCTAACCTCGTTGACTAGCTCTGAAGGGATTTCTCGCACAAAACGGGAGGGGGTGTTGTAATTTTCCGTCCCATGAAGCCTGCGGCTCTCTGCGTAGGTCATGATGAGTTTCTGCATAGCGCGGGTGATCCCCACATAACAAAGTCGTCGCTCTTCCTCCAGCCGGCCAGGTTCGTCCAGGGACATTCGATGCGGGAAAAGATTTTCCTCCATGCCAGCCAAGAACACCAAGGGGAACTCCAGCCCTTTTGCAGAGTGCAGAGTCATGAGTTGCACGCTGTCCTCGTGAGGGTCAGCCTGCGCGTCACCGGCATCCAGAGCGGCGCTGTCTAGGAACTGCTGGAGTGGGCTCAGCTCACTCTCTTCAGCAACGAAGGACTTTGCCGCTGACACCAATTCTTCCAGGTTCTCTACCCGGGCCTGCCCTCGCTCTCCCTTTTCGGCCCGATGGTACTCAATGAGCCCCGCCTGTTGGATCACATGCTCAGCCAGCTCATAAAGAGGGAGCTCAACTGTTATCGAGTCCATTTCATTGATAAGTGTTTGAAATCCCCCCAGCGCAGAGAGCGCTCGCGCCGGGAAAAGCTTCTCTTGCTGAGCAACCTCTATCGCTTGCCAAAGAGGAAGTTGTCGCTGGCGCGCCACTTCGCGGAGCCCGTCTACGGTTTTTGTGCCTATCCCCCGCGGCGGAACATTGAGAATCCGCTCCAAAGCAGGATCATCGTGGCGGGCTATCAACAGGCGCAGGTAGGCAAGGGCATTTCGAATTTCAAGGCGTTCGTAAAAGCGCTGGCCTCCATAAATGCGGTAGGGGATCTGGCTTCTGATTAGCGCCTCCTCCAAAACACGCGATTGGGCGTTCGACCGGTACAAAATAGCGATGCTCTGGCGTTGGTTACCCCCCTCAATCCACCCCTCGACTCGCTCTACAATAAATCGCGCTTCATCTTGCTCATTAAACCCCGCGTAGAGACTGATTGGCTCGCCTTGATCTCCCGCGGTCCATAACTCCTTGCCGAGACGGCCAAAGTTGTGGGCGATCAGGCCGTTAGCGGCGCTGAGAATCGTTTGGGTTGAGCGGTAATTTTGCTCAAGGCGCAGGGTTTGGGTTTGAGCAAAATCCTCGCTGAAGCGCTGAATGTTTTCGATGCGCGCGCCCCGCCAGCCATAGATCGATTGGTCATCATCTCCGACCGCCACGACCGGTACAGATGCCCCCGCAAGCACCCTCAGCCAGGCGTACTGGATGGTGTTGGTATCCTGAAACTCGTCGACCAAAATAGTGCGGAAGCGGCGCTGGTAATGCTCCAACGTCTGGGGACTTTTTAGCCAGAGCTCGTGTGCCCGCAGCAAGAGTTCGGCAAAATCAACAAGGCCACCTCGTTCGCACACCTCTTCATAGGCCGAGTAAATGCGATGCAGGGTTTTGGCATGCAAGTCCCCATACGGCGGCTCGACGTGCGCTGCCCGCAGCCCCTCATCCTTTTGCGCATTGATGTACCACTGAGCCTGCTTGGGCGGCCAGCGCGCCTCGTCAAGATCCAGATCGCGGCACACTCGCTTCACGAGACGAAGCTGATCATCGCTGTCCAATATCTGAAACCCTTGGGGAAGCCGGGCTTCTTGCCAGTGTTGCTTAAGCAACCGGTGAGCCAGGCCATGGAATGTGCCTACCCACATGCCCATCGTGGAAATACCCAACATCTGCTCGATACGCCCCCGCATCTCCCGGGCCGCCTTATTGGTAAAGGTGACCGCCAGTAGCGCATGGGGAGAGACACCCTCTGCACGAATCAACCAGGCAATGCGGTGCACCAGCACGCGAGTCTTGCCGGACCCCGCCCCCGCCAATACAAGGAGGTTGCCAGAGTCAGCAGCGACAGCCTCTCGCTGGGCTTCATTTAAATCGGTGAGAATATCGGAAACGTCCATCACACGAGTTTACCGGAATTGGTTTTTTATACGCTATTGCTTTGAAAAACCTTGCCCCAGTCGTAAATTTAACCCTGTTTTTCCACCTTTAATTAGGACAACCTGGCGCTTCATGTAGACTCTCGCGAAAGTCGTTATGACAATAGGTATCACCGAGCTCGGGCGATAAAAATCATGGTATTTGATGACGAAATAACAAAGAGCCAAAAGACATCTGAAGCGATCTTGGTGGATCATGCATTGGTGGCCACAAAAGCGCCTGTCAGATTATGGCCCCTGGCTCTTGGGGTCTGCGCCATTTTTTTGACACTCAGTGGCGTTGTGATTGGTTATTCGCACTTCGAAGGTCTGAAGGCCGAAATAAAAAGGCTGTCGGGGGAGCTTGTTTACTCACGAAAACAGGTCGCCGAGCTGATAGCGGATAATGCCATTCTTAATAAAAGGCTTGATACGACGCGTCTGGACAGCCCCCTAAGCCAATCTTCTAAAAGAGCCAGCGACTATGGTGAAAGCGCTTCTACCGCGAACAAGGCCAAAGCTGGAACAGATCTTCCGGGAGGACTTGGTGACAAGCTGTCCGAAACAGCGGAGTTGAACCAAGATACCGAAGATAAACTGCCATTAGGCATATCTTCAAATGAGCCGGCTGGTGAGGTGGTGGAAAATATACCCATCGATACGGCTCCGACCCCAGACCAAATAAACACGCCTATAACAGCTGATAGCGCCGCTATCGACGAGCCATCAATCAACGACGACCATTGGAGCATCACGGTTGGGACGTTTGCTGATGGAATGAACAGGGACCGGTTAGTTGCCGGCCTGGAGCGTGACGGCTACACCGTTTCGGTGACTACAATCACCAGGGATGGGCGTTCGATGGAGCGGGTAGTTGTTGTGGATTTTTCGGCTTCCGAACAAGCCGAGGAGGCCGCTACAGCGATCGAAAAAAAATATAGGACCGGCCCTCTGCGGGTTAGCCGGAACCGTATGCTGGTTCCACATTCGTCATCCGATTCAGCCAACACCGAGAAGCTCCCAGCTACGCGCGGCACCTCGAGTTTTTCAACAGAGGTTGAAGTTACAGGGATTGACACCGCGTTGATTGAATCAGCCAAGCCTCAAAAGGCCCCGGTAGTTCAGGGAGGTTGGTTTATTTATATCACCACCTTTGATAACAGTAATGCTGCCAGTGAACTCGCTCTGGAGTTGGTGAAAGAGGGGTATAATGCAAAAGTTGCTGTAGAGTACCGTTCCGGGAACTTATACTACCGGGTTCAGGTCGTAGGGATTGAGGACAGATCCTCGGGAGAGGAGTTATTGCAGGGCTTAGTGACTAGAGGTGATCTACCCAACGTGCAACTGCGGCAATACTAAGTTTATGTTTATTAAGGGGTCTATTATGTTACGTGCAATTTTTATGAGCGCAGCGCTATCGCTGGTTGCCAGCAATATGGCAGTCGCACAAAACTGTGTAAAGCCTGCTAAACCGACCATTCCCGATGGTGCTTCGGCGTCCATGGAAGAGATGGTAGAGGCGCAAGCCGCCGTCAAGACTTATCAAACAGGTATAGCGAATTATAGAGCGTGCCATGAAGCTAATATGAAAGCGCTAAAACCTGCAATTGCTGATGCCGAACCTTCTGCTACTGCCAGTTATATCGGTTCAAACAAAGCATACAACGACTCTGTTTCTCAAGAAGAAGAGGTGGCAGCGGAGTTTAATGCCGCCATTAAGGCCTACAAGGCTGCCAACCCTAGCGAATAACGTCATTACACAGGGTTCGGGTATAACGGAGCTTTCTTTAAATCAAAGGCAAGCTATCCCTCAGTCTATGTAGCAAAAAGCGCCCTTCCGGGCGCTTTTTTATTACCAAATCCCGCAATTAACTGGTGAACATTACAGCTCCGACAGGCTAGCTTTACTCCACCGTAACAGACTTCGCCAAATTTCGAGGCTTATCGACATCCGTTCCTCGAGTTACCGCTACATAGTAGGAAAGAAGTTGTAGCGCGACGGTATAGGCAATCGGTGCCGCCAGCTCATCGCAGTGCGGCATGGCAAGTACATGAACTCCGGGACCGCTCTCAAAGCCGGATGCCTCATCGGCAAACACAAACAGTTCTCCCCCCCGCGCCCTGACCTCTTCAAGGTTAGATCGAAGCTTTTCCAACAGGGCGTTATTGGGTGCCACCGCAACAACGGGCATATCAGCATCCACGAGCGCAAGGGGGCCGTGCTTTAACTCCCCGGCAGGATAGGCCTCTGCGTGAATGTAGGAGATCTCCTTGAGTTTAAGTGCCCCCTCCATCGCTATCGGATAAAAAACCCCTCGACCAAGAAATAGCGCGTGATGTTTGGCAACAAAATGGTTGGCCATGGCCTTAATCTTGGGCTCTAACGCCAGCACAGCGGTAACCGCTGCGGGCGCCGATGCCATGGCGCTAGCGAAGATCCCCTGATAGTCGTTAGTGTTTGTTATACACGCCAATTGGTCGGTCAGCGCCATGAGCGCCGCAAGCTGAGTAGTGAATGCCTTGGTTGAGGCCACGCCGATCTCGGCGCCAGCTTGAGTGAGAAACACGAGCTCACTTGCCCGAACAATAGCAGAGTGATCAACATTGCAAACGGCGAGGCGGGCGAGCCCTTGTCCGCGGAGATGATTGATGGCCGCCAAGGTATCGGCAGTCTCGCCGCTTTGAGAAATGCTGACGATCAGCGTCCCATCCACAACCACTGGTTCGCGATAACGTAACTCAGAGGCGACTTCCACCGAGCAGGGAATTTTTGCAAACGCCTCAATCCAGTACTTTGCGACCAGCCCAGCATGGTAGCTAGTGCCGCAGGCAATGATCTGCACGGCTTTGGTACGAGAAAAAACCTCCGCTGCTGAAGGACCAAAGTCCGAGGCGGATCGTGGCCTCTCAGGTGGAATAGTGTCCCTGAGTCGCTGTGGCTGCTCATGAATCTCTTTGAGCATGTAGTGATTATAACTGCCCAGCAAGTCATCTTTCTGGGGCGGCTCAAGCTGCGAAACCTCGCGTTCGATGGCAGTGCCTGTGGAATCGAACAGCTCATAAGATCCAGCCTTTAAACAGCCTATGTCGCCATCTTCTAGATAGATAAAGGTGTCGGTGACGGATCTCAGCGCGAGGGTGTCCGAGCCTGCAAACATCTCACCAATGCCAAGGCCGAGAACCAAGGGGCTGCCCTCGCGGGCTACAACCAATGTATCAGGCTCGTCACTGTCGATGACGGCAATGGCGTAGGCACCCTCCAGCTTTTTAACGACTTGCTGGACCGTGGATAAAAGATCACTGCAGCTCGGTCGCAGCTGATCGATAAGATGGACGATGACCTCGGTGTCGGTTTGCGAGAGAAAGGCGATACCGCGGCCTTCTAAATCGCTTCTCAGGACAGCGTGGTTTTCGATGATGCCGTTGTGAACGACAGCAAAACGGTTGCTCGCCGTATGGGGGTGTGCATTGGCGGTACTCGGCTCTCCATGAGTAGCCCATCGCGTGTGCGCGACACCCAAACAACCCAATAACGGCTGTTGTCGCTGAGCCGATTCCAATTCGGCAACGCGACCCAGCGCCTTGTGAAG
>CBFHQV010000011.1:0-48664 GCA_965658055.1 Luminiphilus sp.
GGAAGCGAAAGCCAAGTGGCCACCCGTATCGACGAAATGTGTCCTCGACTGATTGTGGCAGACAACCAATCGACACTTACAGCTGAGCAGAAGGCGTTGCGAGAAGCCTGCAGTAATCTCAAAAACAAAGACAGCAGGAAAGAGCAACAAACAGGGGCTCTCGCCGCGATTACCCCCGAGCAGGTAAGCAATCGCACGGATATCGCCTTGGACACCGGGGCTACGCAAATGCGCCAGATCTCACAGCGGCTACTGCGTGTGAGAAGCGGCAACGCGCGCGGTATTTCGCTTTCGGGGCTGACGCTAAAGTTCGATGATCAAGCAGTCCCCGGTACGGTGTTGGATCAAGCCGTCGATGCCGTGACCGATGAGCAATCGGCATTTCAAGACTTTGGACGCTGGGGCGTATTTGTTCAGGGCGATGTCAACGTATTAGATCGGGACTCTACTGACCGCCGGGCTTCCTACGAGTCCGACAGCTGGCTTGTGACAACGGGGGCTGACTATCGTTTCGACAACGACTGGTATTTGGGAGTGGCGGTCAACTACGGTGAAACTGACACGGATTACCGGGATGCGACGAGTAAAATAGAGACCGTGGGGTTGAGTCTTTACGGTGGATGGGTCTTCTCCGAGAAAGGATTTATCGACTTTTTGCTTGGCTACCTCGACGATGATTATGATCTCACCCGGCGCGTTGCTTACACCGATTCGGCGGGCGCGTTTAACGCCAACTATGGGGCTTCTACCGGCGGCACACAGATGACCGGCGGCGTGAACTTTGGCTGGATGTGGAACCAAGGTGGCTGGCGCTTTGGACCCACAGCTTCGATTTCGTTTATTGATGGCAAGGTGAATGGTTACCGAGAGGCAGCAGTTGGCGCAGATTCTGCGGCGTGGGCGCTGAGCGTCGAAGAAACGGCTTACAGTCAATGGTCTGTGCGACTTGGCGCTCAGCTGGACTATGCCTGGCTTACCGATATCGGCGTGATCATTCCCGGCATTATCGCCAATTATGTCGCGGAGACCGCTCGTGAATCGGACGATACCTCGGCCCGGTTTGCTCATGACCTCGCCAATTTTGGTGAGGCCTTCACGATCAATCGGGATTTTCGTGACGCCCGCTATTACGACGTGACGTTTAACCTCGCCGGCCAGTTTTCCTACGGCATTTCCGCCTACGGGAGTTATCGCGTCACCGGTGGCAGAAGCGGGGTCACCCATTCGGGCTACACGCTGGGCCTGCGGTGGGATCAGGCGTTCTAGTCTGGCGACGAGAGCGCCATCGGTGTTTACCCCGACCTGTCCTCAAGACATGAGCTTGCGATGCTTCACGCGACTCGGCATCTCGGCATCCTTCCCGAGACGCTTGACTCTATCTTCCTCATAGTCGCTGAAGTTTCCTTCATGGAAGACCACCGATCCATCATCCTCGTAGGCGAGGATATGCGTGGCCACCCGATCGAGAAACCAGCGGTCGTGGGAGATCACCATGGCCGAGCCAGGAAATGCCAGTACGGCGTCTTCGAGGGCCCGGAGTGTCTCTACGTCCAAATCGTTGGTCGGTTCGTCCAATAACAAAACGTTGCCACCTTGCTTCAGCAGTTTGGCGAGATGCAGGCGGTTTCGCTCACCGCCCGAGAGATCTTTCACAAACTTTTGCTGATCTGATCCTTTGAAATTGAAACGACCCACGTAGGAGCGGGAGGGAATTTCATAGGCACCAATACGCATGATATCCAACCCGTCAGAAACCTCTTCCCAGACGGTTTTGGAGCCGTCGAGATCGTCTCTCGACTGATCGACGTAGGCAATTTGAACGGTCTCACCGATTTCGATTTCACCGCTGTCGGGCTTCTCTATGCCCATCAATAATTTGAACAGCGTTGATTTGCCCATGCCGTTGGCACCAATTATGCCGACGATACTCCCCTTGGGCACGCTGAAGCTGACATCGTCAAAGAGCAAACGATCGCCGAAGGTTTTTCGAAGATTACGCACCTCAATAACCTTGTCGCCCAGTCGCTGTCCCGGGGGAATGTAGATCTCGTTGGTTTCATTGCGGGTCTGAAACTCTTGTGAGTTGAGTTCTTCGAAACGCGCAAGTCGAGCCTTGCTTTTCGCCTGTCGACCCTTTGGATTGGACCGCACCCACTCGAGCTCAGCTTTAATGGCTTTTTGATGTGCGGCTTCGGTTCGCTGCTCTTGCTCGAGGCGTTTTTCCTTCGCCTCTAGCCAAGTTGAGTAATTGCCCTCATAGGGGATCCCGCGACCCCGGTCGAGTTCAAGAATCCAGCCTGCTGCGTTATCGAGAAAATAACGATCGTGAGTAATCGCCACGACGGTGCCACTGAAACTTTCTAAAAAGCGCTCAAGCCAGGCTACTGACTCGGCATCTAGGTGGTTGGTAGGCTCGTCGAGTAACAGCATGTCGGGTTCGGAGAGTAACAAGCGACAGAGTGCAACTCGGCGTCGCTCACCGCCGGACAAGGTTTCGACGTTGGCATCCCAGGGGGGTAAGCGCAGAGCGTTGGCGGCAATGTCGAGACGGGTATCTAGGTTGTGTGCGTCCGTCGCCTGAATTACATCCTCGAGTCGCGCCTGCTGCTTGGCCAGCTCATCAAAGTCTGCATCGGGTTCGGCGTAGGCGGCATACACCTCATCGAGCCCTTTAAGCGCATCAATTGCCTCTTGCACGCCCTCTTCGACGTTGCCCCGCACATCTTTATCAGGATTGAGTTGTGGTTCCTGGGGCAGGTAGCCAATATTTATCCCGGGCTGTGGCCGGGCCTCCCCCAAAATATCGGAATCGATACCCGCCATGATTTTAAGAAGTGTCGACTTGCCGGCGCCGTTAAGACCCAAGACGCCGATCTTCGCGCCGGGAAAGAAGGACAGAGAAATGTCCTTGAGAATTTCGCGTTTGGGCGGAACAATTTTTCCGACCCGATTCATGGTGTAAACGTACTGCGCCACCGAAGGCTCCTTTTATTAAACCATCAAGCTGGTATTAAATCGCATAACCTGCTGAGTTCTGAAATAACGTTCAATCAATCTTTGTTTTCATCGGGGTTTAGCAGTCCCTGGAGCTTCAGGTTATTCGCTAATTTTTCCACCCGCACGAATGCAATTAGTCCAAAAATGAATCCCATGATTGCTAATGCTTCCACGGTGCACTCCTCAATGGAAAGGTTAAAAAAAGTGGCTGTAAGGGGTCAGACCATTTAAGTCACCCCAACTCATGGATGGACAGTTTATCAAACAGCAACGGCCTATCCAGCAATAGGTGCAGTTCCTGGGTCGTCGTCCTTATGGGTGTAATCGGATGGCAGGAGCTCTTCGTGAAACTCCTCGTACTCAAATTCGGTACGAGCAGATACCTTGGCGATGTGAAATAGCGCGTCGCCCTCATACACGGTTGGCAAATTAGAGCGACCGATGACAATGCCCGCGAGGGGCGCGCGAACTTCGGTTTCGTCATCGCCGAGAGGGTCGGCAACGATGCCGAGGACCTGATCTTTTTCCACCTGAGCACCCAGCGCGACCAGTACGCGATGTAAGCCGCTGGTCGGTGCGCGGACCCATTGTGTCGTTTTGCTGGCAATGGGTTTCTTCACTTTTTTGGAGCGCGATTTTCGCAACATACCAATATGGCGCATCGTGTTAATCACGCCCTTGACCCCGGCGCGAATGTACACCTCATCAAATCGCAGCGCCTCGCAGCTCTCATAGAGGATAACGGGTACTCCCATGTCTGTTGCGCACTCTCGGAGTGATCCATCGCGAATATTTGAATCAATGATGATCGGAGCCCCGAAGGCTTCAGCCATATCGCGCACGGCCGGATCTCGAAGCACGGCCCTGATCTGCGGGAAATTGGAGCGATGCCTCCCCCCTGTATGCAAATCAATGCCATGGGTCGATTTGGCCACCACCTCGTTCAGAAAGGTATCTGCCAGTCGACCGGTCAACGAGCCGCCGGCCGACCCGGGAAAAGATCTATTTAGATCTCGCCCGTCGGGCAAATAGCGGGAGTGGGTATTGAAGCCGTAAACGTTGACGATAGGGATCGCGAGAAGCGTGCCGGCGAGCCGTTTCTGATCTACGGATTTGAGAACTCGGCGAATGATCTCGACCCCGTTGATTTCATCGCCGTGAATGGCCGCACAGACAAATAGGACGGGGCCGGGTTTGGCCCCGCGAACGACCTGAATCTCTATGGATAGGTCGTCGTTGCTAAACGTGGGCGCTACGTGAATGTCGACGGTGCGTCGCTCGCCAGGAAAAATATCGGTGCCACCAATGACAAAAGGGTCGTTATAGCGTTTGCTCACGTTACTAACTCTAGACGTTGATGGGGGCTTACCCCTTCACCTGTTTTCTTGATCGGCCGGTATGCGCGTTATCTTCGATAAATTGGATTATTTTGGCGGCTACGTTCACGCCGGTCGACTCTTCTATGCCCCTCAACCCGGGCGAGGAGTTTACTTCCATGACTAGGGGGCCGCGTGAAGAACGTAAGATATCCACCCCGGCTACATTGAGCCCCATCGTCTGCGCCGCTTTTATAGCGGTGCGACGTTCTAAAGGCGTGAGTTTGGTGAGAACTGCGGTACCACCTCGATGGAGGTTGGAGCGAAATTCACCGGGCGCGGACTTTCGCTCCATGGCGGCAACCACCTTTTTGCCGATCACGAAGCAGCGGACGTCACTGCCTCCCGCTTCCTTGATAAATTCTTGCACGAGAAAATCGGCCTTGAGTTCGATGAAGGCATCGATGACGGATTCAGCGGCCTTCACCGTTTCTGCGAGAACAACGCCGCGCCCTTGGGTCCCCTCCAGCAGCTTGACAACAACCGGTGCACCTCCCACAAGTTGAATCAGTTGGCGTGTGTTATGGACGTCGTGAGCAAAGCCCGTCACGGGAAGGCCAACACCTTTGCGCGACAGCAGTTGCAATGCCCGCAACTTTGATCGAGATCGATTGAGCGGAATGGAGCCAACCAGAGAGTAAGTGTCCATCATCTCAAACTGGCGTATCACTGCCGTGCCATAGTTAGTAATTGAAGCCCCGATACGAGGAATCACCGCATCCTGTTGTTCGAGCTTTTCCCCACGATACCAGACCGCAGGCTTTGCCGAGGTGATATCCATATAGCACTTCAGGGTATCGATCACCCGGGCCTCGTGACCGGCGTTTTGTGCCTCCTCAACGAGCCTGGCTGTGCTGTATAGCTTCGAGTTTCGAGAAAGGACCGCGATTTTCACACAGGCTCCGGTGGCTGCTTTGAAGACCCGCCGAGTTTGAAGGATTGGGATGGATATACAAGTAAATTTGGTCGCATGGCGGTCCGACCCAGTAGCATCCGGAACCGCATAGTGTCCCGGCCGGTCAGGGTAAGCTCAATTTTTTTACAGATACCCCCGAGCAGGATATCGGTTTCGATGACCGGCCTATTCTCCTGATGGCCTCCAGAGTCGGTCACTTCCCGGCGCTCCAAAATGGGCATCTCGCACTGAATGACGCGGTCCGAGGCGCCTTGCAAGGGGTGGATTGAGAATCTCACCCACTCCCTAAGATCGCGCTTAAACGCCTCAAGCTCGAAGGCGTGCAGGGCGCTGGTTCGCGCACCGGTATCCACTTTGGCCTTAATCCAGGTGATACCCAACTCTGGAAGCGAGACCCACTCTCGCCAGCCCAATGTCAGCTCAGTGTTCATTCCGGAATCTCATGGTTAGCAGGGTCCTAGCGCTATCTCGCGTGATCGCCATCAACACACCCGATTTGTCTTGATGACGCGAGTATAGACCAGAAAATGACGTGATCCCTCAAGCTACGCCCGGTACTAACCGCGCCGGTAACATTGCGATAGAATACCGACTTTATTCAGGCGGCCATGAGCCCACGGCTCCTCGGCTACCGCTCCACGAATCATTTCTTAGATTGGGAAACTCGCTATGAACCAAGCCGCCAACTTGCCGTCGGATTATTTGGACCCCGAGGCGCAAACGATTGCCCATTTTGACGCCGAACTGTGGTCGGCCATGAGTGCAGAGACGCAGCGCCAAGAAGAGCATATCGAGCTGATTGCGTCGGAGAATTATGCCAGTCCTCGGGTTTTGGAAGCGCAAGGTTCCGTGCTGACCAATAAATACGCCGAGGGTTATCCGGGCAAGCGCTATTACGGCGGCTGTGAGTTTGTGGATATCGCCGAGCAGCTGGCGATCGAGCGAGCCAAGCAATTGTTCGGTGCGGCCTATGCCAATGTTCAGCCTCACTCGGGATCCAGCGCCAATATCGCGGTCTATCACGCGTTGTTGCAGCCCGGCGACACCGTGATGGGAATGAGCCTCGCGGATGGTGGTCATCTTACCCACGGCGCCTCCGTGAGCTTCTCGGGCAAGTTTTATAAGGCGGTCCAATATGGGATTGACCACGATACCGGTTTGATTGACTACGATGCGCTGATGGCGATGGCGCTTGAGCACAAGCCAAAAATGATTATCGGTGGCTTTTCAGCCTACAGCCGGGTCATGGACTGGGGTAAATTCAGAGAGATAGCTGACGCAGTGGGCGCCTACTTATTGGTGGATATGGCACACGTAGCGGGGTTGGTTGCCGCCGGGGTCTATCCCTCGCCGATTCCGCACGCGGATGTCGTCACCTCGACGACCCATAAAACCCTGCGTGGTCCCCGCAGTGGCATCATCCTCGCGCGAGAAAACGAGGACCTCCACAAAAAGCTGAACTCGGCGATTTTCCCGGGCGCTCAAGGTGGCCCCTTGATGCATGTGATTGCAGCCAAGGCCGTGGCCTTTAAAGAAGCGATGGAGCCGTCATTTGTCGCCTATCAGGAGCAGGTGGTCGCCAACGCACAGGTTATGGCGGCCACGTTTATGGAGCGCGGGCATCGTATCGTGTCGGGGGGGACTGACAACCATTTGATGTTGCTCGACTTGATTGGCAAGGACTACACCGGCAAGGATGCGGATGCCGCGCTGGGTGAGGCCTATATCACGGTCAACAAAAACTCAGTGCCCAACGATCCCCGCTCACCTTTTGTGACCTCGGGCTTGCGCTTGGGGACGCCGGCGATCACCACCCGGGGCTTTAAAGAAGCGGAGACTGCCGCTCTAACGCACTGGATCTGCGATGTGCTTGCATCCCTCGAAAACGGCGACAGCGAAACGGTCATTCCGGCGGTTCGCGAGCAGGTGCTGGCGGTGTGCCAGCGTTTGCCGGTATACCAACGCTAGCGGTTTTGACCCGTGCACTGCCCTTTTTGCTCACAGGATGAGACCAAAGTGATTGACTCGCGTCTCGTCGCTGACGGCGGGCAAGTGCGTCGTCGTCGCGAGTGCCTAAGCTGCAAGGAGCGCTTCACCACTTATGAACTCGCCGAGCTGGTGATGCCGCGCATCATCAAACAAAACGGGAGTCGTGAGCCTTTTGATGAGGAAAAATTGCGGGGCGGTCTCCGCCGCGCTCTCGAGAAAAGACCGGTATCGCTTGAGGCCATCGAGCAGCAAATAACGCAAATCATGCACCGGTTGAGGGCCACGGGGGAGCGCGAAATTCCCTCACGGGATGTGGGTGAAATGGTCATGGTGGCGCTGAAAGAGCTGGACCAGGTTGCTTTTGTGCGGTTTGCGTCGGTGTATCGTAGTTTTCAGGATTTGTCAGAGTTCCGAGACGCGATAGAGCGGCTTGAGGCAGAGCCCGCGGATAAGGGCTGACTACCGTGTCTGATATTAACGTTGGCAGCGATGGGTCAGCGGCATCCAAGGGGCGAACCGTGTCGGCAACCGACGCTCAGATGCATACCGATTTCATGGCTCGGGCCCTTGAGATCTCGCGTCTGGGCCGCTACTGGGCTGCTCCCAACCCCCATGTGGGTTGTGTCCTGGTGCGCGAGGGCGCGGCGATTGCCGAAGGTTTCACGCAACCCGCGGGGGGCAATCATGCGGAGGTCGAGGCGTTGGCCCGAGCGGGTGAACTCGCCCGGGGCGCAACCGCCTACGTGACTCTGGAGCCTTGTGCGCACACCGGCCGAACGGGCCCCTGTGTCGAGGCGCTGATTGCTGCGGGTGTTGCCGAGGTCATCATTGGGCTTGAGGATCCCAATCCGTTGGTGAACGGCGCGGGCATTCGCGCGCTCCGGGACGCAGGTATTTCAGTGGTAACGGGGATCCATGGGGCTGAGATCAGGGCGGAGCTCCAGGGGTTTCTGCTGCGCATGTCCCGGGGATGGGGCCGGGTTCGACTCAAGCTTGCCAGCTCCCTCGACGGCCGAACCGCCATGGCCTCGGGTGAGAGCCAGTGGATCACAAGCCCCGAAGCTCGTGCTGATGTACAGCGCTTGAGAGCCGAGAGCTCGGCGGTTTTGACCGGTATTGGGACGGTTTTAGCTGACGATTGTTCCCTGACGGTACGGGCTGAAGAGTTGGGTCTCGCGGGGGACGCCCTTGCCCGCGCCACTACCCGGGCACCCACCCGCGTCGTACTTGACTCCAACGCTCGGCTTCCCGGCGCCGCCCGCTGTCTTGGCGAGAGCGCGCCCTTGTGGGTGATGACCGCCGAAGGCAACAGCGTGCCAGCACCCGCCAGAGTTATACCCATAGCCCGCACCGCCGACGGCTTGCTCGATCTACAAGCGGTCATGGCGCGTTTAGGCAAAGAAGGCATGAATGAAATTCTGGTGGAATGTGGTCCAACCTTGGCCGGAGCCCTACTGCGCGCCTCCCTCATTGATGAATTAGTGATCTATCAAGCGCCCCTGTTGCTGGGTAAATCGGCCCGACCTTTGGTAGATCTGGCGTTTGATACCCTACTCGAGGGCGTCCGATTGGCTTATCGGGATATACGTCAGATTGGCCCTGACCTGCGTATGATGGCCAGCCTCGAAATGAAGGACTAGGTTGTGTTTACGGGAATTATTCAAGCGGTGGGCAACATCGCCGCCATGGAGCCGAGTGGCGGAGACCTGCGGCTGCGCATCAAAACCGGCGCGCTGCCCCTTCACGATGTGCAGCTTGGGGACAGTATTGCCACGAGCGGCGTATGTCTCACGGTGACCTCGCTCCCGGGCGATGGCTACTGGGCGGACGTCTCCCTCGAATCGCTGAAACTGACAACCCTGGGTGACCGCGCGCCGGGGGACCGGGTGAATCTTGAAAAGTCACTGACACCCAGCGCCAGTATGGGCGGACACATTGTCAGCGGTCATGTAGACGGTGTCGGTACGGTCAAAGCGGTGGGTCGCGAGGGGCGCTCCTGGCGCTACGTGATCACAGCCCCCAGCGAGCTGGCTAAATATATTGCGCACAAGGGCAGCATCACGGTCGATGGCACCAGTTTGACGGTGAACTCGGTCAGCGGAGCGGATTTTGATCTCAATATTATTCCGCAGACCTACGAGGAGACCACTTTTTCCGATTATCAGGTGGGGAGCCGAGTCAATCTCGAAGTTGATGTTATCGCCAGGTATTTGGAGCGCCTGCTTCAAGGGGATCAAGCCAGTGTCGGTGCGGGTCTGACGTTGGAAAGTTTGCGGGCGGCAGGGTATGTCGATGAGTGAAGGCTGGGCTTATCAGGATCCTGACACGCTGATCAGTGAACTCCGTCACGGTCGCATGGTGCTGCTGTTACTCGATAACAGCGGTGGCACCGAAACCGGGATCGTCGCCATGGCGGCCGAGCTTTGTGAGGCGCAGCACATCACCTTTATGGCGCGACAGGCGAGGGGTCTTGTTTGTCTGGGGCTCACGCGATCCCGCTGCGATTTTCTCAATTTGCCCATGATGGTGGAGGGAAAAAACGACACAGCGCCCTTTACGCTATCCATCGAGGCTGCCGAAGGTATTGAGACCGGTATTTCAGCCGCTGATCGTGCGCGCACCGTCCGCGTTGCGGTTGCTCCTGAGACAGTAGCCGCGGATTTGGTGCAGCCCGGCCATATTTTCCCGATAGCAGCGGCTGATGGCGGACTGCTCACCCGCGCAGATCGAGCGGAGGCGACGACCGATCTGGCGCGATTAGCGGGATTATTTCCTGCGGCGGTCTTTACCGATGTTCTCGACGACCAGGGCAATATGGCTGAAGGGACGGCACTCTCTATCTTTGCCGAGCGTCATCAACTGCCCGTTGGGCGCCTCTCAGATCTGGTTAATTATCGACTCGCCAACGAGCGCACGGTGGAACGCGTGCGCTCGGGTGTGGTCTCGACACCTCATGGCGCCTTGCATTTGCATGCCTATCGCGACCTTCACTCCGGCGGCCTGCACTTGGCATTGACCCACGGAGAACTCGATGCGGCAAAGCCTACCCGAGTACGGGTGCACGTCACCTCGATTTTGCGGGATTTGGTCGGAACAACCCTTGAGGACCGGGTCAGCTGGCGTTTTGAACACAGCCTTGCGGAGATCGCGGCCTGTGAGCGTGGCGCATTGGTGCTGATTGACCGCCCTGAGTCCGCGGATGATGTTCTTGCTGGTATCGATCGTTTGTTGGGGCGGCCTCCCGTGGAAACGCCGGGCCAAACCAGCGGTTACGCTTCGATCGGCCTTGGAGCACAAATATTGAATGATTTGGGCGTGGGTAAAATAGAACTGTTGGGCGCGCCCCTGAAGTACAATGCGCTCGCAGGATTTGGCTTGGAAGTGGTGGATTTCATCGCCGCAAGCGACTAATTTCCATCGGAACAGGAGATCACCATGAGCATTGAGGGAATTAAAACGACCGAAGGGGCGCTGAGCGCCAACAAAGGACGCTATGTGCTGGTCGTAGCGCGTTGGAACAGCTTCGTCGTCGAGCACCTACTGGCCGGCGCTGTGGACACCCTGAAGCGCCACGGTATTGGTGACGATCAGCTGCACATTGTCCGGGTCCCCGGCGCCTTCGAGATACCCCTGGTGTGCAAACAGGTTGCGTCTCAAAAAGATTGTGATGCCGTTATAGCCTTGGGTGCGGTTATCCGTGGCGGTACGCCTCACTTTGAGCATGTCGCTGGCGAATGCACCAAGGGCATTGCGCAAGTGCAAATGGAAACGGGTAAACCGATTGCTTTTGGTGTGCTCACGGTTGACTCGATTGAGCAGGCTATTGAGCGCTCTGGCACCAAGGCGGGCAACAAGGGTGCAGAAGCCGCGCTCAGTGCCTTGGAGATGGTCAACTTGACGGCGGCACTCAAGGGCAAATGAGTGAAGTCAACGCGCTCGCCGCACAGCGTCGGCGCGCGCGCCATTTTGCGTTGCAGGGGTTGTATCAGTGGTCTATGACAGGTGCAGCCCTCGCCGAGATAGAGGCAGAGTTTCGCATCGACAATGACTTTACTCATGTTGATGGTGACTACTACCGCGACCTCTTAAGCGGCGTCGTAACCCATGCCGGCGCCCTCGACGAGGTGATGCGCGGCAAACTAGACCGCAGTATCGAAGAACTCGATCCGGTAGAGCACAGCTTGTTGCGAATGGGGGTTTACGAATTGCGAGATCGTATCGATGTTCCCTACAAGGTCGTGCTGAATGAAGCTGTCGCGCTGGCTAAAAAGTTTGGTGCGACCGAAAGCTTTCGCTACGTGAATGGCGTGCTGGACAAGGTGGCCCGCGAACTCCGGGAGCTCGAGATCAGCGCTGAGGCCTAGTCGGTAGTGGGTGCGAGCCCGTAGAGGCCGCGAAAGATCCCCGCTGTGTCATCGAAAGCGCAACCCCGATGAACTCTCGACAATACTTGAGGTTCTTGTGAGCACCGAAGCAGACATCATCTACCGTTACTTTTCAGCGTTTGGCGCCGGTGAGGCAGTCGCGTTGGGAGTCGGTGATGATGCCGCTGTGCTGCGCCTCCCCCCGGAGCATGAGCTTGTTGTGTCGACCGACACGCAAGTGGCAGGCCGCCACTTTTTTCCCGACGCTTTTCCTGAGGATATTGCTTATCGCGCAGTTGCGACGGCGGCCAGTGATCTTGCGGCCATGGCGGCCAGTCCTCTTGGCATGACGTTGGCACTGACCCTGCCTGAGATTGACGATTTGTGGCTTCACAGCTTCTCACAAGGGTTGGGAAAGGCATCTGCAGCGTTGAAGCTACCGCTGGTGGGCGGTGATTTGACCCGAGGCCCCCTCACCCTGTCGGTGACGGTGATGGGGGCGGTTCCCAGCGGGCGCTGCATCCGCCGCGATGGGGCAAGAGCGGGGGACTTGCTCGGCGTCACCGGTACCCTGGGCGATGCGGCCTGCGCCCTCGTTTGGTTGGCAGGCGAATTACCGGACCACCAAGCATTAAGTGAGCAAGACGAGTCTTTTTTGAACACTCGATTTTTTCAACCGACGCCACGCTTTGAGTGGCAAGATTGGTTGCTTAAGAACGCCCACGCAGCGATGGATATCTCCGATGGACTGCTTCTGGATGCCCGCAGATTGGCGGAGGCCTCGGGTCTGGGGGTGCATATAGATCCGGCTCGGTTACCCCTCTCGCTTACGATCCGTCAGCGAGGCCTTGAAGAAGCCACTCGCTGGGCATTAACCGGAGGTGATGATTACGAGCTAGCCATAGCCTTCCCGCCCACGGTCGCTATCCCCTCAGGTATCACTGTGGTCGGGGAGTTTACCGAGGCTCATGGGTTACACTGCCCGGGGTATGAAGCGGAGATCATCGGCTTCGATCATTTTGCCGTCAGAGAACCGCAGGAATAGCATGGTGGCACATTAGTTGACAGCGCAAACGACACGGCTCGCTCTGATTCTCGCCAGTTGGTTTGGTTCGGGTTACGCGCCCAAGGCGCCTGGAACTATAGGCTCGCTGGCGGCACTCCCGCTGGTGTTGCCATTACTTTATGGCTGCCCGCCCCTCGCGGTGTTGTCGATTGGGGTGGCCTTGTTAATCGGGGGAGCCTGGGCTGCGGGTATTGCCGGTACCGCCTGGGGTCAAGTCGATCATGGAGCTATCGTCATTGATGAGGTGGTAGGGATGCTTGTCGCCGCCGCTATTCCTTTTTACCTGCTGAATCAGTGGATCGACCCCGGTGCTCTTGCCCTGGTGTCTTTTTTGGCATTCAGAGTTTTTGATATCGCCAAGCCTTGGCCGATCAGTTTATTGGACCGGCGACTCAAGAACGGGTGGGGTGTGATGGTAGATGATGTGGCCGCCGGGGTATTGGCGGGCGCGGTGACGGCTGCCGTACTCGCCGCCGCTATTGCGGTCACGTTGTAGCCTGCGACGCGCTAGTAGTGACGTTTGACCATCGCATTAGCCGTGCTTCTCAGCGCCGCGGCGGCTTCGCCAAAATAATCGAGGCAGGCGAGCGCTTCCTGAAGTAAACGTTCTGCCTCCCGGGTCGCTCCCTCGAGTCCCAAGCAGCTGACGTAGGTCGACTTTTCGGCTGCTTGATCTTTCCCGGCTGTTTTGCCGAGGGCAGCGGTAGTTTGTGTGACATCGAGAACGTCATCAGCGACTTGGAAGCCCAGTCCGATCAAGTCGGCAAATTTGGCAAGGTTCTGGTTGGCTTCTGCAGTGGCCTCGGCGCAGCGGGCACCCGCCAAAATCGCCGCCTTAATGAGCGCGCCGGTTTTTTGCCCATGGATTTGCTGCAGGGACGCCACATTCAGCGTCGCGTGCTCCGCAGCCATATCGAGTGCCTGTCCACCGACCATTCCACCGAAGCCTACGCCAGCGCTGATGAGCGCCACAATATCAATGCGTGCCTCGGCTGAGAGTCTGGCTTCGTTAGCAATCAGGCTGAAGGCGGCAGCCTGTAAGCCATCACCCACCAGAATGGCAGTGGCTTCATCGTAGGCCACATGTACCGTGGGTTTACCCCGCCTCATCTCGTCATTGTCCATTGCCGGCAGATCATCGTGGACCAACGAATAGGCGTGCAGCCACTCGATCGCTGTGGCAATGGTGTTGGCGGCGGGTATCACCTTACCGGCAATGAGTTCACAGCTCTCTAGCGTCAGGCGTGATCGCAGCTGTTTTCCGGGATTTGCCAATACGTACTGGGTAGCCTCCGCAAGACGAGGATCGGCGCACGCGACCACAGAGGTATCCACGGCATCGGCACTCATGAATCGATCGGTTGGACCTCATCATTAGCGCCGATCATGGCCACTCGTTGCTCGGCGGCCTCAAGGGCCTGGGTTGCAGCCCCAACGAGGGACATACCACGCTCGTAGAGCACCAGCGAATCCTCAAGAGAGACTTCAGGATCCTCCAGCTTTTCGATAACCGCCGCGAGCTCATCCATTTGCTGTTTTAGTGTCGGGGATTTCGCCTTACTCACGGGTTTCTCCGGCTATCTCGATCGATCAACGGGTGGGCTAATTCGTGCCCACTGCGGCATGTACGGGGGTCGCTTGCTGTTGCCCGGCCCGAATGATGTCGTCGGCCGTCAAGCCGGCGGCGACGCGGTTTTGCTGTTGCGAACCGTGATGAATAAAGCTGTCGGGAATGGCAATTTGGCGAAGCTCACAACGGATTTGCTCCCGGGATAAAAACTCCGCAACGGCACTTCCTGCTCCCCCCGCAAGGGCATTTTCTTCGACGGTAATTATCAGATCGTGTTCCTGGGCGACGGCGGCCACTGTGGCTTCGTCTAGGGGTTTCACCCACCGCATGTCGACCAGCGTCGCATCGAGCCGATCAGCGGCTACTTTTGCTTCGGTCAGCAGCACCCCGAAGTTCAGCAGAGCGACTGATTTGCCCTCGCGCAGTACAACAGCCTTGCCGATAGGGAACTCCGTCATAGCCTCTTCGATTAGCGCACCGGTGCCCTCTCCACGGGGGTAGCGAACCGCCGCTGGGCCCTGATATTGATAGGCGGTGTAGAGCAGCTGCCGGCATTCATTCTCATCCGAGGGGCACGCAATGACCATGTTGGGCACGCAGCGCAGGTAGCTCAAATCAAAGACACCATGGTGTGTTGCGCCATCCTGACCGACAAGCCCGGCACGATCGAGGGCAAAGGTGACGTCAAGATTTTGCAGGGCTACATCGTGGATTAGTTGATCGTAGGCGCGCTGTAAAAAAGTGGAATAGATTGCGACTACAGGCTTCAGTCCGTCGCAGGCCATACCGGCGGCGAGAGTGACTGCATGCTGCTCGGCAATGGCCACGTCGTGGTAGCGATCCGGGAACTCTTTTGAAAAGCGCACCATACCCGAGCCCTCGCACATCGCCGGGGTGATACCAATAAGTCGTTCATCTTTCGCCGCCAAGTCGCAAAGCCAGCGCCCAAACACATCTTGGTATTTAGGTGGTTTGGGGCGGTCATCCGCTGGCGCAGCAGGTTTCGCTTCAATTTTGTTGATGGCGTGATAACCGACCGGGTCAGTTTCGGCAGGGGTGAATCCTTTTCCCTTCACCGTACGAATGTGCAACAGCTGCGGTCCCTGTAATTGCAGCATGGCCTCGAGAGTTTGGACCATCAGCGGTAAGTCATGACCATCGAGAGGGCCGATGTAATTGAAGCCTAGCTCTTCAAACATCATGCCAGGGGCAACCAGGCTCTTCATCTGCTCTTCAGTTTTCTTGACGATGTCCCAAGCGGTACGAACGTGTTCAAGAATGCGTTTGGAGCCCTCTCGAAACGAGATGTAGGTGGGACTGGCCCATATTTTTGCGAAGTAGGTGGCCAGACCGCCGGTGTTGTGCCCGATCGACATTTGATTGTCATTCAGGATCACTAACAGGTTGGGTCGTACATGACCCGCGTGAGCAAGTGCTTCGAAAGCCATACCACCTGTGATCGCACCATCGCCGATGACCGCGACAACCTTTCGGTCAGGGGTCAGCCGACCCGCGGCCACCGCCATGCCCATCGCGGCTGAAATGCTGGTTGAGCTATGACCAACCCCAAAGGTATCGAATTCGCTTTCTGTCCGCTTTGGAAATCCTGACAGGCCGCCGGCTTGACGCATCGTGTGCATGCGATCAGCACGCCCCGTGATGATTTTGTGGGGGTAGGTTTGATGGCCCACGTCCCACACGATTCTGTCTTCCGGCGTGTTGAGCACATGATGGAGCGCCACGGTGAGCTCGACAACGCCCAGTCCCGCACCAAAGTGACCCCCCGTTTGACTCACCGAGTACAACATGAACTGACGGATTTCGTCGGCGAGGCGCACCAAATCCTGCTCGGACATGGATCGCAACGCAGCGAGATCGGCCTGAACGTTTTCCAGCAGTGGTGTTATGGGTTTGTTTTGAGGAAACGTCTCGATCATCGCTCGATCATACCCTATTCATCGTCGAAATCGATATCAGGTTTGCGTCTGCTTCAATCCCAGCGTTTGAGTCAGTGTCGGGAAGATCGCTTGGTACGCGTCTCGCGAGGGGGTTTTGCCATCGGGCCAGTAGAAATCAGCGTTTGGTGCACCCTTGTTATCAACTAGCGCTCCATTTAGATCGAGTACTTCGAGCTCGGGAAAGCCTTCGATAGCGTTGATAGCCTGTTCGAACTTTGACCACAGCGATAGCCCGTTGCGAAAACGCGGCCCCCGAAACGGAAGAGCCACCACGAACCGCGGCGACGACGACCAGTAGTCGCGGCTTTCAGTGATAGATTCCAAAGCCGTCAAGGTCCGCTCCGACCCGGCGAGAATATCCTCCGGCTCGAGTAGCAGTAGAGTTGTGGTGGGCTGATAGTGGGCGACCAGCCGCTGAAAACAGGCTGCGACTGCCGCTGGATGCAACAGGTGTGAGGCTTTGATCATGGCATTTGTTTGCCACGGCGAGTTGGCGCCGTGAGGCCATCGAATCAATGAGTCTCGCCCCAGAATAAGTACTGATCGGGTAGCTCCCGAGTAAGCGATGTCCTGTGCTTCCAGTTCGCGGGTAACGTCGCCGCAGTCGCTTGAAGACGGGTTGGTGGTTGTCGAAAGCTGCTTTATTGTCAGTGCGACAAGGGGCAGAGATAAAACGATGACAATGAGGGCAATATGGATGGAACCACGTCCCGGAAATGCGTTGTCCATCGGCTTACCTGCTCCCTGCACACATCGGTTGCCCTGTGGTGAGGATAGTAGTATAGGTGATTCTCCGCTCAAAACCGCGGTGGACTGCTGTAGATCGGTGACAGGGTGCTCTGATGCTCTATCAACAAAAAGTCGATAACAAACATCTCAGGTCATCGCTTCTCTCGGAGCACCTGCGACACAGCCGTTTTGGTTTGCCGGGTGTGCAGCTGTTAACCGTCGTCGCCGTCCTGGGGTTGGTTTGGTTTCAAGTAGACACACAAGTACTCATCGGCTGGGCGATGGCAATGTCCTTGCTAAGCGCTGTTCAAGTTGTTCAGACCAGTCGCGCGATGCGTCAAAAGGCGTTCATAGATCGACCTGTTCGCACCGAAACCTTCCTGACTCTGGGCGCGGTCATTAATGGCGGTGCATGGGCGCTCAGTGTTATGTGGCTTGAGCCGCAACTGCCCGACATGGTGTTCTATTTTCTGTTGCTATTGGTCACTGTCATGGTGGTTACCGCAATGGCGGTCATTTCGGTTGTGCGGGTGGTTTACCAATGCTGGTTGTTGTCGACTATCGTCCCGATAGCGTGTTTGCTTTCCTGGCTTTTTGACGAGCGCCCGTTTAACCTGCTGATGTCATTGTCACTTCTGGGTCTGACCATCGTGCTGCTGTTTGTGGGGCATTGGGTCAGTCAGTCATTCAGCGAGTTGACTCGATCGAGCCTCGAAAAGCAGGCGATGAACGAAGAATTTTCAACCTTGAGCGAAAATCTCAGGGTGCGAAACTTTCAACTTCAGCAATTGCGGGACCAACTGGCGGAGATGGCAACCGTTGACGAGTTGACGGGTTTGCGGAATCGACGGGGCGGCAATCAGCTATTAGAGATCGAGCTTGATCGAGCTAAGCGAAGTCATCTTCCCTTGGCGGTTGTCGCAGTCGATGTCGACTGCTTCAAACAGTATAACGACACCTATGGCCACCCCTCGGGTGACCGAGTGCTTCAGCAAGTTGCTCAAACGTTGTTGTCTACCACCAGCCGCGCAGGGGAGGCGGCGATAAGAATGGGTGGCGAAGAGTTTTTGCTGGTTCTTCCCGGCGCTGACGGTGACGACGCCATGAAAACGGCTGGTCTTGTCCGGCAGCGCCTCGAAGCGTCTGCTATTGCCCACGGTGCCTCGACAGTGGCGCCCCACCTGACGGTATCCCTGGGTGTTGTGTCCTGCATTCCCGAAGTAAAAACGAAGGTTGACGATTTGTTAGCCGGGGCGGATCGAGCGCTGTACGAGAGTAAGAGTCAGGGCAGGGATCGCGCAACCTTAGGCCGGGTATGAGTTTGGCCAACTTTTTCGGTTGCCACCCGGCAGATCATTTCGATTTGAGCAATCTGCGCTCAGTCAGCGGGGCTTTCCGGATAGTTAAAGCGGCGAAGACGACTGAGCTCCCGCCGCGCATGTTTATCGGGTCGATGATCGGGTCTCACCATTGATCCGGCGGCTTTTCGCGCGGCTTGCTCCCGCAGGCGTCGTTCCAAACTACGGGTGGTCTCCTCGTAGAGCGCTTGGGCGATTTGGGCGCTGCGGCGCTCGGTGCTCAACGCGACGACCACCACCTCCTTTTCATCCCAGCCCTGGCGGATCGTCAGCTGATCACCGACCGTCAGCTCTTTACTCACTTTGACCCGTTGACCCTCGAGATGCACCTTGCCGCCCTCGATAGCGCTTTTGGCGAGGCTGCGTGTCTTGAAAAATCGCGCGGCCCACAACCATTTATCGACCCGTACCTTATTGCGCTCGGATGACTCAGGCATGGTCTGGGAGTCCTCCAAATATCTCATCAAAGTGTTGGATTGATGGGTAGCGGGTGCTAGTTCTCGGTAGCTGTTGGCTATCGGGTTGACGCAGGGTAACCAAGTGGTGAATGCCGTAATTTTCCGCGGCGGCGAGAACGTGTTCCGAATCATCAACGAACAACGTTTTCGCCGGATCAAAAGGATGGCTGCGCTGGAGGTGAAGCCAGAATTCGGGATCCTCCTTTGGCGCCCCAAACTCGTGTGATGTAAAGCGCTTGTCGAGCCACGGACCGAGGGCTAGCTGATCCAGCTTGATGGCCAGAGTGTCGGGATGGGCGTTAGTGATGAGAATCGCTTCACAGTGGCTCGCCCGAAGTCTCCGCAGGAACGTCTCGGCGTGGGGTCGCCAGCTGACACCGGCGGCGACCTCACGCTTTAGGGACGCAATGTCAAAGCCGAGGGTGGAGGACCAGAAGTCGAGGCAATACCAGTTCAACTTACCTGTCTGGCTTTTGAAGATTGGCGTCAGGTAGTCGTTCGCTTCCTGTAAGCTCAATTGATTTCGAGAAGCATAGTGCTGTGGGATGGTGTGGAGCCAGAAGGTGTTGTCGAAGTGAAGGTCCAGCAGGGTGCCGTCCATATCCAAGAGCACGGTATCAATTTGTGCCCAATCTATGGACTGAATTTTTCGATTCTCCGCAACTACCAGTGCCATTGTCAGTGTTACTCTTCCTACATGTCTGCCGATTTTCTAACCGAACCCGCTGCGCCCATGTTTTCAACTGACTTGGGCTTGCAGCCTGGCGCGCTCAAAACGCTGTTGTCCCTGATGGCCAGTACCAGTGACACGATCTTGAGTCACTATAACAAGTCTGAGAAGGTCTCTGTGGAGCGCAAGGCAGATAAAAGCCCGGTCACGGCTGCTGACAAAGCGGCCCATGAACGGCTCAGCCGGGGACTGGCGCAATTGAGCCCTGACATTCCGGTGTTGTCCGAGGAGTCCCCGGAGGCCGATATTGCCGCCAGAAGGCAATGGCCAGCGTGCTGGGTGGTCGACCCCCTCGACGGCACCAAGGAGTTCATTGGCCGCACCGGTGAATTTACGATTAATGTCGCCCTTGTCCGCGACTCTCGCCCTGTCCTTGGGCTGATTGCTGTACCGATGGAAGGCATTTGTTATGTGGGCCTGCCCACGGTGGGCTTATGGCGTTGCCAAGGAGTTGATTATCTGGCGCTGACGCGGCTTGAAGCACAGCCAATGCCAGAGGAGGGCATTCGATTTTTGGCGAGCGAACGTCACCACCCCGATCGGGTTGCCGCCGTGAGAACACATTTGGAGACGACGGGAAAAGTGGTGAGCCGTCACAACGCGGGCTCGGCGCTTAAGTTTTGTGCCCTCCTTGAGGGTAGTGCCGATGTATATCCGCGCACCTCGCCGTGCTACGAGTGGGACGTAGCGGCAGGGGACGCACTCGTCTGGGCCGCCGGCGGGATTGTGGTCGACCTGTGGGGAAATCCCATTCAATACAACGCACGGGAGTCTCTGTTGGTTCGGCGGTTTATTGCGACCAGCCGAGGGGGTGAGCAGTGGTTGCCGTTGTTACTGGCCATGGAGCACGATTTATAAGCTGGGTGGCTTGTGGAACTTGCGCCTAGCGGGTAATTTGCGCGGTACTGCGAGGTGAGAGCGGACTATGCGAGACGGCAACAACAGCGATGCGGCTAATCATGAGGTGACGCCCGCAATGCGCCTCATGACACTGCAAGCCCGCCATCGCAGTCTCGATGAAAAAATTATCGACCTGCAGAGCCAGCCTTATCACAACCAGCTACTGATTCAGCGACTGAAAAAAGAAAAGCTGCGACTCAAGGATGTCATCGAACGTCTTCGAGACGACATGATTCCCGACTTAAACGCCTGACGACTTCGAGCGTTAGGTGACCCCACTGCTAGCTAATCGGGTAGCCTTCGTGCTGCAAAAGCCACTTTTTACGTTCCAAACCGCCGGCGAACCCGGTGAGCGCTCCGGTTGATCCAATGACCCGGTGGCAGGGAATGATGATGGGTATGGGGTTAGCTCCAATAGCGCGGCCCACGGCGCGAACGGCACGGGGTTTCTCGATGCTGCGCGCCACTTGGCCGTAGCTCAGCGTGCTCCCCCAGGGGATGTCCTCAAGTACCTGCCAAACCTGTTGCTGAAACCCGGTCCCTTCAGGGGCTATCGGCAGATCAAAGGCTTTTCTCGTTCCAGCGAAATATTCATTCAATTGCGACAGGGTCTCTTTCAGAAGGGTGGGCAGAGCATGCTTTTCAGCTGCAACTATCACACTTTTCGCACCTGCCACATTGGCCATCTGGTCGGGCCAGTGAATGGCGGTGAGGGCGGTGGGCAGTGCCTCGATCAGAAGCGGACCAATAGGGCTCTGATAACACACGGTAGTTGTTGTCTGTTGCGGTGCAGATTTCATGGGCTAAGGCTCAGAGAGGCTTGAGGGTGGTTCACCCAACAACGCCTCCTCGACATGAGCCGCGAAGCCGGTACCTGCTTGCCCGTATAAGTTAAATGCCGATATGCCCATCTCAGAGAGGTCCTCCGCATGCTCTTCATGGCGCACGACCGAAGCGATCTTTCCTCGATAGCCCATGCTTCGCAAGAGCTCCGCCACCAAACAATTTTCGGAGTGGTTAGTAAGTGCCAGCATCACCAGTGAGAGGTCGGCAAACTGGATGCGAGACCAAAAATCGGGATCCGACGCATCAGCGCAAATGACACGTCGCTGGGCATCTGCATGCGCAACGACTTTTGCACGCGATGCCTCAACCCCCATAACCTTGTGACCATAACGCGGGGCGAGGGCTTCATAGGCGCCTGTGCCGACTCGGCCCATTCCCAAAATGACGATCGAAACATCGGCGGTGGATTCGTAGCTGTCGACGAGCTTTCCCGAGCGCCACTTCAAAAGCTGATGACGATGTCGTCGATAAAAGTCATGAGTTGATCGGCTGATCGGAGAGGCCACCACAAAGCTGACGGCAACGGCAATTGACAGCGCGGCGCTCCAGTCGGCGGCAATCCAGCCGAGTCCCGCCGCAACCGATACCACGATCAGGCCAAACTCACTGTGATTGGCCAACGATCCCGATGCGAGGACCGCAGTTCGCGGGGTGGTGTGAAAACGGGTCATCAATGGGAAGTACAGCAGCGGCTTCGCGGCCGCCAAAAGCCCCAGAAAAACCGCCACGCCTATCAGCAGCGGTGATGGCCAGCCACCAAGGCCAATCGACAGGAAAAAGCCGACTAAAAAAAGATCCTTGAGCTGAATGAGGTTGTGCGCCAGCGCTTTTGTCTTGGGGTGCCCTGCCAAAATCGCACCGACAATAAGGGCGCCAAGATCACCCTTGAGACCAACGGCTTCGGCAACCTGTGCCGAGCCTATTGCCACCGCCAGACCGGCGAGCGTCAGCAATTCGCCGTAGCCGGCAATACTGAGGAGCCTTAGTATCAGTGGTCGCAAGGGAAAAAGTAGCAGCATGCCCAGCACATACCACTGTGGCGTTTTGCCCGCTGATAGGGCGAGGAAAGCCACCGCCACCAAATCCTGAATGATCAGTATGCCAATCGCCAGTACGGCGTAATCGGACTGCAGCTCACCTCTCTCTTGGGTTGTCTGAATGACAAAAACGGTGCTTGAGAACGTCAGAGCGAACGCGATCAGAGCAGCGCTTTGCCAGGTCAGTGCTAGTCCCGGTAGCCAATGCGTCAGACCGAGCAGAATAAGCAGCATGAAGGCCTGCGTTATCGCCATATGGACCAGCGTGGATCCCCAGACCTTTGCGGCCAGCAATCTTTTGGGCTCTAGCTTGAGTCCAATGGTGAACAGCAGCAGCGTAATCCCGATGTCGGCCAGTGTTAGCAGCACCGGCCCAACTTCGAGGTTAAGTTCATGCAGCACAAAGCCCGCCGCGAGGTAGCCAATGAGTGCCGGGAAACCAACCGCTCGACTTGCCATACCGCACAGCAGCGCGGTGAACAGAATCAGGGGCTCGGAGAACAGCGCCATGGTCGTTACGACCTTGTCAGCTGGAGCGTGAGCGCGCTCGCGGCAGAAATCAGAAGCATCAGTTCGAGCCAATTCACAAGCCGAGCACCCGCCGGGTTGGCGATCAAGGTCACCAAACCAGTCAACGCCAGCAAGATCGACAGCACTAGGCTCAGGCGGGCGGTTCCCATCAGGCCCAAGCTGAGGAGTATCAAAATCATTCCTCGACCAGCGTCGAGAAGGAGTCTCTCATCGAGAGCTGCATACCAGAGTCCAGCCACATGTATGATGCCGGCGGCCAGCGCAACCACCATGGCGATCAAGCGGGTCCTTCTCTGCAGAGCAGAGGGCGGGGCTGCTGCGAGGGTGGCTGGTCTGGATGTTTCGTCGCTCATGATGTCAAGCTTAGACGGAACGGCGGCTCACGTCAGCGGTTGATTTTTGAGTTGGCCTGCGTGATCTTGGATAGGCGTCATACACATTTGACCGGGCGCCTACAGGAGGGTCGTGAGGTGTGGTTAGCGACAGCGTTTTGATCGGAACTGCCGTGGTTGAAAGAGCGGTTATAAAAACAGGTGAGGCGGGAACAGGAGTGGAGTGGCCGGTGCATGTCTGCAATCACTGATCCTCTCAACGTGGAGGTGTTAAGTACCCGATTAGCCACTAGCACCCGGTCTGTGGTTGTTGTCGAGGTGGTCGAAGAAGTGACGTCGACCAATGAGGTGCTCAGGCAACGCGCCATACAGGACATGTTGCATGGTCACGTTTTGCTGGCTGAATCTCAAACACAGGGGAAGGGGCGACTGGGGCGGGTGTGGCATACCCCCAGGGGTAAAAATCTTGCGCTTACCCTTGCATGGAGCTGCGACCCTGACCCCAGAACTCTCGCCGGAATAAGCCTGGCGGTGGGAGCCGCTGTGGCGGAATCCCTGGAAAAGGTGTTCGGTATCGACATGCAGCTGAAGTGGCCCAATGATATGTATCTTGACGGCCGGAAATGCGGTGGAGTGCTGGTCGAGACATTGACCGACGGTCAGCAGCGCTCACTTGTGTTGATCGGTGTCGGTCTCAATATCATGCCCGTGGATACAGAGGTCGATCAGCCAGTGGCGGACCTCTGCTCCCATGTTGGCCGCGATGTGCCGCGAAACAATGTGGCGGCCTGCGTTATCGAGGCGTTGGTTGATTTGCTGCAGGCCTGGGAGGCTGGCGGTTTTAGTGCCTGGCGCGAGCGATGGCAATCGCGGGACCTGCTACGGGATGTGGCCGTTACCATTAGCGGAGGACAAACATTGACCGGCGTTGGCTGCGGTGTAGACGATACCGGAGCATTGCTGCTCCGGACGGCCGAGGGAATCGAGCCGGTTTTTGCCGGTGACGCGTCGGTTAGAAAGGAGCAACGGGTATGAAAAGCCTATTCATTGACGTCGGCAATTCATCGGCGAAGCTCGGTGTCGGTGGGTCGGGATTTGATGTGGTCGAGCGATGTGCCAGAGACCCTGAGGCCATCGTTAAACAAATCACGGCGATCGCCATGGATCGCGATTGGCACACGAGCACCACCGAGCCCCTCGCTGTGGATACGATCTTAATTGCCAGCGTGGCCGATGATAGCTTCAATGCGGAATTGGCGGCAGCTATTAGCGCCAAGGTTACCGGCAGCCTGGAATTTTGCCAGACCCCGGAGGCAGGCCTTGGCATTAAAAACAGCTACACAGAACCCCATCGTATGGGAGTTGATCGCTGGTTGGCATTGGTAGGTGCGTGGGTGCCACGCCGCGAAGCATTGTTGGTCTTCGATGCCGGCACGGCGCTGACCTGCGATGTGATCAATGCAGAGGGTGAACACGAGGGCGGGTTCATCATGCCAGGTAGCCAACTGATGGAGGCAGCATTACGGCGTGATACCCAGCGTATTCGCTACGACGACAACCAGCCGACAAGCTTGGAGGCCGGGCGGTCCACCGCCGCGTGCGTGGTGTCCGGCACCTGGACGGCCCTGGTGGGGGCGGTGACTTCGCTTCAGGCGCGCTATCCCCGCTATGGGTCCATACTGACGGGCGGCGACGGTCAGGCGCTACTCGATCTCGGGGTGCGCGCTGAATGGCGGCCGCATCTTGTGCTTGAAGGGCTTGAGCTCACGGCTTCCGCGCCATAACTTGACCTCGGCTCGAGATATCGGGACAATCGCGCTCCTCATAAACACGGCCGTGTTTGTGATCCCGGCGCTGGCGTAGCTCAGTAGGTAGAGCAGCTGATTTGTAATCAGCCGGTCGGGGGTTCGATTCCTCTCGCCAGCTCCAATTTGCTTAAAAACCTTGTACGCAGAAAAATAAGACCGGTTGAAGTCACTGCGCGCCTGCACAAAAACAGCGGCCTTTAGAAAACAGCGGCCTTTAGACTGCTCTTTGGTTGCCGCTGAGTTACCGGGATTTACGGAAATAGTGCTACCGACATCTCAGTAAACCCGGCATGGCGTTTAAGAACTCAGTCCTCGTTGAGACTGATCGCCGTCATTTCCATGTAAGAGCGAACGAGGCTTACCGCGCCGACCACTTCCTCGTTGTAGGACTGCCACTCGGAGGTTTTGGGAAATTCCTCCAAAAATACGAGCGCTTCCGCCGGGGAGTTAAACGCCACCCAGATGTCGTGGGTTATGGTTCCTAGATTGCCGAGGTAGTAGGTCTGCAGACCGTATGCTTTACCGCCCCATGGCTTTTCTGCCAGCGCCGCAGCCATCTTGGACCAAGCGGGAACAAAAGTAGTTGGATCAGTAACTTTAATACTCCAGCGCAGGCTTGCTCTTGTTCCCATGGGATTACCTTCCATGATGGTATGGGTGGTCAGGGTTTGATACTGAGCTTCATTACCTGCCTCGCGTCCCGACGCCAAAAACTTCGCCATGGCTGGGGAGGATGAGAAAACCTGCCCTGCTTTCATGTATTCATTGGCATCCTTGAAGTAAAACCGCATGACATGAGTAGCATCGTCCCAGCCGTTGTGAGCCATTCCATAAAGCGCGGCTTCGAACTTATTTTCTTCTATTTCTGGCGCCGACATCAGATCTCCATAGGCTTGGATACAGTCGGGTGCAACCGTGCATTTAAAATAGAAGTTAGCTTGGAACTTGGACCAATTGGGCTCGGCTGCGTCCTCCGCCAAAGTAAATCCCGCCCAACCAATCAGAAATGCTATGAATAAGTGTTTCATTGTTCTCCCCTTTGTTTAACGTATGGCTTCGTTTTGACGCTAGGTTGTGTTGTCTTTTCTTGCAGTGGGGTAGCCACGTTAAGGCGACATCCCTCTAGGTCAAGACACCTTAGTCATGTGAGTAGCCTTTTAAAATTTGTACCAGCGTAGTGTTGACGTTAGTGCGTAACCCGCCGGCCTCTTTCAAAAATGTTTGAAAGTCAGGATGCGTGAGCAACGCCTGCTGGGTTGCGGCCAATGCGGTTGAGGTTGGAGCGCCGACATAGACCCAATGACTGAACTTGTCGTTACCAAAGACGACCGCACCAATGCCGTAAGAGCTCACATCAATATCCTCAAGCACACCAGCCATCATCTTCTGCCAGGCGCCTACGTAAAGGCCTTGATTTTGCCCCTCAACAACGATGTCGAATTTGGCAAAAGCCATATCCTCGCGCCAGTTACCGCCCTCGGCAGCGTGAAAGCCAAGATACTGTGTAGTGGGAACAACTCCGGCGGACTGAAGGTCTTCCAGAAACACTCTGCCATCGGGGCAACTCATAAGAATGCCGGCTGCCTGTTCCTGTGCGGCTGCATTGGGGAAGGTGTTCAAGACAAAGTGGCTCGAGGCGTAACCCCCGTTGAAGACCTCTGCTGCGAGCGCGACCTCGGCGGGATACTCTTTGCCGCAATCCGATGCCCAGAACTTATCCATGGCAGCAACCACAGCTCCAGGGTCCGGTGCATAAAAGTGGTAAAAGCCAAGCATCTCTGGCCCTTCCGCGGTTTCCTCCGCAACGCCCGATAGCGCAGACAACAACAGCACGGCGATCAACGAAACTAATAAGCTTTTCATAACAGTTACTCCATGGCATTTGATAGGTTGTTTGAAGCCACCGTGAACCGAAATGCTAACTGCGTCAGCTTCAATGCCGACAAAAAACAACGAGTTCGCGCCAAGACCTTAGTTGCCTTGGCGAAATGATGGGCCCCACGAAAGGGTCGGGTTCTCGTGCGCTCAGTCTTGAGGCGCGTTACGGTTCGGTCTCAGCACAGCTATCGTCGATGACGGGCGACTTACCGGTGTCGATTCGAAATGAATTTGTTCGATCTAGCCGGCGTTGATGGAAGGTGCCGTCTTCTCGCGCCACGCACTGCGGAAAATACGGCGGCTCGGTGGCACCAAGTTGGGCCTCGAGCGGTTGACCAGATTTGTCGACAACCTGACTGCACCCGGCCAGAAAAAACATAGCGCAGGCTAGGGTGGCGAGCACCCATCGTAGGCAAAAGGACCTGAGGACCCAGAGCGGTTGCAAGGGGTTAGTCTTCTTCGCGTTCGGGGGAGGACTGCGCCCAGTAACGAACGCCCTTTTTAAACGCCCGCAAGAAAAGCCACAGTGCCGCGATCGCGACAAAACCCAGGATCCATTCGATGGTGCCCATAAGCCGATCTCCTCAAGATAACAGCACCCTAGTACAAGGTAACGGTAAACTGAAGCGCTTTCGTCGAAGCAACGTGCTCCTTGCCGAGTGTTTTCGTTTACTCGGCGTACCTGGACCAGTTGGCTTGGGTATGGCGGAACGCTCCCGGTGCCGTCTGTTCAGCAAGGTTGATTAAGATCTCGCCGAGCTGCACAGCTGTAATGCTGGCGTAACGCCGCCAGGGACCTCGCATAAAAAAATCTATGATGGGAGCAGCGCCTTGGAGTATTTCCTCCACGAATCTTTTTTCGGCTCGCTCCCCGATGAGAAGGCCCGGTTGCACGATGTCGAGTCGGTAAAACCCCAGCGCTTCCAAGTCACGCTCCACCAAACCTTTCACCGAAGAATAAAAGACTTTAGAGTCCGCGTTGGTGCCCACGGCGGTAACCACAATAAAATGCTCGATCCCCGCGGCTTTCGCAGCATTGGCAAACGCCATCACGGCATCGTAATCCACGGCTTTGAATGCGCCCTTCGACCCGGCTTTTTTAATGGTCGAGCCAAGGGTACAGATGGCAACGTCCGCCGCCGGAAGGTCGGGGAGTTTGCGGAAATCTACGTCGATATTATGACTTGCTAGGGCGCTGGATCTGCGGCCAATGGCAATGGTTTCATAACTCCGATTCCCGGCCGCTCGCACCACCGCTTGCCCGACGAGCCCTGTGGCTCCCGCTATTACGATCTTCAATGTGCTGTTCCCTCGCTAGGGTGAATGACTGGTTTTATCAGGCTTCACAGCTTGGCGGAGACTGCCAAGGTCGAGTCGCCCTGTGCCATTATCCCGAGGCAATCTCCGGGATACGGTACCAAAGAAAGTGCTGCCTGTGTGCTCTCGCTATTTTTGTGAGCAAGCCTATACTGGCAGCGTTCGTAACCTCTTTGTGTTGGATATGGATGATGGAACAGGGGAAACAGAGCAAGCTTCGAATGCCTAAGGTACTCCGGCAACGTCTGCGCGATCGCGCGATCGCCGCGGTGCGCAAGGATATGATTCATGCCGGGCGTTCCGAGGCGAGTTATGCCGATGATGAGCTCGAATATCTGGTCGCTGAAAAAGAGCGCGAGATTTGGTCAGGCATTGGCTGGAAAGGGTTTGGTGTTGCGGCTCTTTTGCTGGGCATCAACATAGGCATTTGAGATGTCAGTGTTTCGAATGATCAAATATTCCGCGTTGTTTTACTTCTTGGGTAAGTACAAGCAAAAGGTATTTCGCATCACGGCGGTGCTGCTGTTTGCCGGGGTAACGTCATTGCTGTATCAGGATATTGCAGATTATTTACAGGCAGTGCATCCAGACACCGTCATCTATGCGCTCGTTGGGAAGATCCTTATCGTTTATGGCGCGCTTATTTTTGTGCTGTTTCAGTTTAGGCCCGGACCTGATTCCGGGTCGCCACAAGCGGCGCCAAGGTCAGATCAAACTCGTGTGGATGAGCCACCCCATGATCGTCTCTCTGCTTTTTCGAATCTCGACGCGCATGACACGCTTCGGACCCGCCGCGAGTCGATGCTCGACCGCTCGCAGGAACCCTGATGTGCGAATCCTGATCAAAGACCGCTAAGGACATTCTTCTTGTTATGAAAGAGCCAGTGACGCCTCTTTGGGAGCCCTCATCGGAGCGGGTTGCTGCGGCAGCCATAAGTCGCTTCACCGAACAAGCAGAGCGAACTTACGGTGTGTCCCTGCCAGACTATGCGAGCCTGCATCGCTGGTCTATAGAGAGCCCCGAAGCCTTCTGGTCAGAGGTTTGGAACTTCTGTGGTGTCGTTGCGTCGATCAAGGGCAACGCAGTCGTGACCGATGCTCACAAGATGCCGGGTGCTCGCTGGTTCCCCGAGGCGCGGCTCAATTTCGCCGAGAATTTGCTCAGGCGTCGTGATCAGGGTGTCGCGCTTGTCGGACTGTTAGAAGATGGGACGCGCCGGGAGATAACCTTCGAGGCGCTCTATTACCAGGTAGCACAGCTGGCGGCGGCGATGCGCGA
This sequence comes from Luminiphilus sp., assembly GCA_965658055.1. Lineage (GTDB taxonomy): Bacteria > Pseudomonadota > Gammaproteobacteria > Pseudomonadales > Halieaceae > Luminiphilus. Next base: position 29,440 of record CBFHQV010000011.1, read on the forward strand.
AACGGGTGTTAAGGCTGGGGATAGAGTGGCCGGTTTCATGCCCAACGTTCCTGAAACAGTGGTAGCCATTTTGGCGGCAACGAGTTTGGGGGCCGTATGGACATCATGCTCTCCCGATTTTGGCTTTCAGGGGGTCATGGACCGCTTTGGTCAAGCTGAGCCGAAGGTGCTCTTTACCACGGACGGCTACTGGTACAACCACAAACCCCACGGCGTGCTGGATCGGGTGGAAGCGTTGATGACCAGCCTGCCCTGTATCGAGCGTGTGGTGGTGGTGCCGCTGCTTGAGTCGCAACCGAACATCGAGACACTCCGCGATGGTCGGTTGCTCGGAGATTATCTGCTGCCTCACCGTGGGATAACCGAGCTCGAGTTCGCTCAGCTTCCTTTCGACCATCCGCTTTACATCATGTATTCCTCCGGCACGACCGGGGTGCCGAAATGCATCGTGCATGGCGCGGGCGGAACGCTCTTGCAGCACCTTAAAGAGCATCAGCTGCAGTGCGATATTCATGCGAACGATGTATTTTTTTACTTCACGACTTGCGGCTGGATGATGTGGAACTGGTTGGTGTCGGGCCTAGCAAGCGGCGCCACCCTCGTTCTCTATGATGGATCCCCTTTTGCCGAGGAGGGTGGGCTTTTACTCGATGCCATTGACCGCGAGGGGATCACCGTATTCGGGACGAGTGCAAAGTTTATTAGTGCGCTTCAGAAAGCGGCTATTAAGCCGGCGACAACCCATGAACTGGCAACCCTCAAAACGATTCTGTCCACCGGGTCACCGCTGACCCACGAGAGCTTTGACTACGTGTATCAAGATTTCAAAGCCGACGTGTGCCTGGCCTCTATCGCAGGAGGAACAGATATCATTTCGTGCTTTGTTGGCGGATGCCCCACACTGCCTGTGTATAAGGGCCAAATTCAATGTGCTGGTCTGGGCATGGCTGTGGAGTTTTGGGACGACGACGGTCAGCCGCTCGTGGGTGGCAAAGGGGAATTGGTATGCACCAAGCCGTTCCCCAGCATGCCCATCGGGTTTTGGAATGACTCGGGCGGCGCAAAGTATCACGCGGCCTACTTTGATCGCTTTGATAACGTGTGGTGCCACGGTGATTATGGGGAGATCACCCCCGAGGGCGGCGTGATTATTCACGGGCGATCCGATGCGGTGCTAAATCCGGGGGGTGTACGTATCGGTACGGCGGAAATCTACCGGCAAGTCGAAAAGCTGGACGACATTCTTGAGAGCATTGTGATTGGTCAGGAGTGGCGTGACGATGTGCGCGTGGTCCTGTTTGTGGTGCTCCGGGAGGGCGTGGCTTTTACCGAAGAGCTGACCGAACGTATCCGGGATACTATCCGCAGAAATACGACCAATCGCCACGTGCCAGCGGTGATTATTCCGGTTGCCGATATTCCCAGAACCTTAAGTGGAAAAATCGTGGAACTAGCGGTTCGCAATGTCGTCCACGGAGTCGAGGTGAAAAATACCGATGCGCTGGCAAATCCTGAAGCGCTTGCGCTCTATCGTGACTTACCAGCGCTGCGGTAGCGCGGGCTCCAATCCATTGAAAAGTTCCGTGCAAAGTGGTGCGATGGTGGGTCAGTTGGGCAGGGGCTTGATCCCCGGGAGGCGACCCGTGTCAAACAAGCAGGGCGTTGAGCACGTTTTCACCTGTCGCAGAGCGACTCTCGCGGATGTTGATGCATTGGCACCGTTATTTGACGCCTACCGGCAATTTTATGACTGTGACCCGGACGAACAAGCGGCCAGTGCGTGGCTAAAGCAAAACCTTGAGCAGCATCGAGCCGTGATCTTCCTCGCCGAACGGACATCGAGCCCAATAGCCGACCTCAGTGATAGTCAATCAACACCAGTCGTTGGCTTTACGCAGCTTTACCCCGCTTTGTGCTCGGTGGATCTCCAGCCTTATTTCGTGCTCTACGATTTGTTTGTTATGCCAGAAAGCCGAAACCAAGGTGTGGCGCTCGCCTTGATGGCGGCCGCCTCGCAGTTTGCCCGCCGCGAGGGCGCTGCGAGGTTGGATTTAGAGACTGCGCACACAAATAAAACCGCGCAGCGGCTTTATGAGAAGTTGGGATACCAAGCTGACAAGCAGTTTCAAAAATACAGTCTCGCCCTAAGGTGAGTCGTTACAGGCGCAACGACTTATCTAACGAGTCTATTGTTGTGCCCTGGATCAGCTTGGAGCGAGATTTTTCCGGAGGGTATCGGAGCGCTTGTCCTCGCCGTCGTGTGACCACCCGGGGGCTTTCAACAGGTACCCCAGCTTGTCTCGCCAGCGGGTCGCGCGACGGACGTCGCGGAGGATGTTTTTGTATTCATCAAAGGCGACGCGAAAGACGTTGTGGGTTTCGATGTTTTTTGTCAGTCCGTAGCGAACAGGTTCTCGCGCCAGCTCTTCACTAAAAGTACCGAACAGTCGATCCCAAATAATCAGCGTCGCGCCGTGATTTCGGTCGAGGTAGCGCACGTTTGAGCCATGGTGGACGCGATGATGGGAAGGCGTATTAAAAATAAACTCATACCACCGCGGCATCCGATCAATCGCTTCGGTGTGCAGCCAATACTGATAGATCAGGCTAATACTGAGCATGGTGACAATCATGACGGGGTCAAAGCCCAGTAGCGCCAGCGGACACCAGAACAGGTATTTTGCAACCCGCTCCCCGACGCCTTGGCGCAGAGCCGTGCCCAGATTGTAGTACTGGGAATTGTGATGGGAGACATGGCCGGCCCACATCAGACGCACTTCATGGTTCGCCCGGTGAAACAGGTAGTAGGTGAGGTCATCCAGGAAGAATAGGAGGACCCACCAAGGCAGCGTTCGCTCAATCATGCCTTTAAAAGGGGATACCTCGTAACAGGCGAACATCAACACAAGGAGCAGAATTTTCGGGATCAGATCGACGAACACCGTGAGCACCATGACGCCCATCGAGGTCATGAAATCTGCGCGCTCAAAGACCGGTTCCAGCTGCTTTTTTGCCCAGAGCCACTCGATCGAGAGAGCCAAAAAGAAAAGCGGCAGGGCCATCATGACGAGGTCGTCCTGCATGATGTTCATGACGTTATCGATCATGTTTTCCTTTCTCCTGCCATCCAGTAGTGCACCCCAAAGCGCCACATTAGCAAACTTTGATTGCAGCACAAGCTACGGCGTTGGGGCCGACTAAGCGCTTCGCAGCAACTGATGCGCCGAAAGACCAGCCCAGTGTTGGTCGCTGACAGGAGACGATCTTGGATTCCCGGGGCGCTGGACCCGGTTTGTCGAGGTCTTGTGTTTTTTAACCCCTATATTGCTTCTTGTATTAGACCTTGGGTTAGTCGCCGGTCATTTTTTTGACGTTACAGTACTGGGCGTAGTCGGCACAGCCCGCCACCAGCAGGATCGCAGTCATGGCAGTAAGCAGTGCGGTCGGCTGTTTAATTTGACGGAAAGTAGTTTGGTTGATGTGCAACATCACGTTATCCCCTGCGGCTATTGATTAAGATCACCAAATGATTAAGACCATCAAACTAAAAAGCGGTATCGAAAACGCTTTGGATAGCCCTCTGCACTTCAGACTTTAGACTACCCAGGGGCGTACCTACAGTTAGGCGGATAACGTGACGTTATTTGATGTATGTCGCTGCTAGGCGCGACCGCCTATTCCGTTCATCGTGTGGCTACCACAAGGCAGCAATGAGTTCTGTTGTCAGTAGGTAACGATTTGGATAAGTGACAGAACAGAGGAGCGTCTCTCATGAAGCAAACAATCACCCTACTTGTAACCTTAATGTTAGCCCTAGGAGGCAGCTTGGCCTTGGCTGATCGAGACGACCGTCAGGATCGGCGAGACGAGCGGGGTCGTTCAGACGAGCGGCAAGACCGTAGAGACTGTCGTCAGGACGAGGGCCGAGTGGGTAAAGACAAGCGTGAATGTAAGCGCGAGGAAGTTCGCGATGGCCCGCGGGGTAACCGATAGTTCCCTCAACCCCATCAAATCGAGCATGAGGCAGTAAATTCCGATAAACTCCCGCCGCGTTGAAGCAGATGCGGTGAGGAGGTGAGCATGGAATTACGGGATAAAGTCGTCGTCGTGACCGGCGGCGCACAGGGGCTTGGCCTCGCAATGGCCAAGGGACTGGCAGAAAAGGGCGCCAAGTTGGTGCTGCTTGACGTAAACGAGGAATCGCTGGCTGCGGCCGCCGATTCCCTCGCCCCGGCGGGGGTTGAGGTCATGACGCAGCGCACCAATGTGGCCAGCGAGGAAGAGGTCACGGCCGCTTTTGAGGCAGTTATTGCCCGCTTTGGGCAGCTAAATGGTCTTATCAACAATGCCGGAATTACCCGCGACGGGTTGATGCTCAAGGTCAAGGACGGTGAGATTGTTGACCGAATGAGCCTGGCTCAGTGGCAGTTGGTGATTGATGTCAACCTGACTGGCTCCTTCCTGTGTGGACGCGAGGCGGCAACCCAGATGATCAAAACCCAGTCAGAGGGTGTCATTGTCAACATCTCCAGCATTTCGCGGGCTGGCAACATGGGCCAGACCAACTATTCAGCGACAAAGGCGGGTGTGGCGGCGATGACCGTCTCTTGGGCCAAGGAACTGGCGCGCTACAACATTCGTACCGGGGCGATTGCGCCGGGTTTTATGGCCACAGAGATGGTTATGAGTATGAAACCCGAGGCGCTGGAGAAGATGTCGGCGGGAATCCCTCTTAAAAGGCTGGGAGATCCGGCGGAAATTGCGCAAATGGCTATCACTATCTTTGAAAATGACTACATTTCAGGCCGGGTTTTCGAAGTCGATGGCGGGCTGCGCTGGTAGTCATTTGGGCCCTGTCGAGGCCTAAAAGCGCCAAAAATCGAGCCGAGGCCCTATGGACCTCGGTTTTTTTTGTGCAGAAGTCCCCGATTGCCCCAGAGCGCGCATAAATACGGGACAAATCGGTTGACATCGGGGGTCGACGTCACGAGAATGTGCGCCCTCTTGGAGGGGTTCCCGAGTGGCCAAAGGGATCAGACTGTAAATCTGACGCGCGAGCTTCGGTGGTTCGAATCCACCCCCCTCCACCAATATTGGCGTTTAGGGGGCTGAAACACTGGCTTTCTGGCGCGTTATGGCGTGTGGTCCCGGGGAAAATGCCGCGGGTGTAGTTCAATGGTAGAACCTCAGCCTTCCAAGCTGATGATGCGGGTTCGATTCCCGCCACCCGCTCCATAGACGGTACGGAACGAAGGTTGTTGCTCATATAGCTCAGTAGGTAGAGCACTTCCTTGGTAAGGAAGAGGTCACCGGTTCAAATCCGGTTATGAGCTCCAGTTTCAGTGGGCCACGCTGGTGGTGCACTGGGGAGTGAGACGTGGCGAGGTGGTGAGAGCGCGCGTTGAAAATGAAACGTAGTCAACGCGAGGTCTGTAAGGTCCCGCACTGGCTCACTGGCGATTAGTGTAAGAGAGAGTGTCGACATGGCGAAGGAAGCATTTGAGCGTTCGAAGCCCCACGTAAACGTGGGCACGATTGGACACGTAGACCACGGTAAGACGACGCTGACGGCGGCGCTGACGCGTGTGTGTTCAGAGGTATTTGGAGGAGAGGCGGTTGCGTTTGACGGTATTGATAACGCGCCGGAAGAGCGGGAGCGTGGTATCACGATTGCGACGTCGCACGTTGAGTACGAGTCGGCGTCACGTCACTACGCGCACGTTGACTGTCCCGGGCACGCGGACTACGTGAAGAACATGATTACGGGTGCTGCACAGATGGACGGCGCGATTCTGGTGTGTGGCGCGACCGATGGTCCGATGCCCCAGACGCGAGAGCATATCCTGCTGTCACGTCAGGTAGGCGTTCCCTACATTGTGGTTTTCCTGAACAAGGCTGACCTGCTGGCGGAAGACTGTGGCGGCGTTGACTCGGAAGAGTTTGAAGAGATGAAGGAGCTGGTAGAGATGGAGCTGCGCGAGCTGCTTGATACCTATGAGTTCCCGGGAGATGACACGCCGATCATTTGTGGCTCTGCGCTGATGGCGCTGAACGGTCAAGATGACAACGGTCTGGGCACGACGGCGGTTAAGACGCTGGTCGAGACGCTGGATTCGTACATTCCTGAGCCTGAGCGCGCGATTGATCAGCCTTTCTTGATGCCGGTAGAGGACGTGTTCTCTATTTCGGGTCGAGGCACGGTTGTGACGGGTCGAGTAGAGCGCGGCATTGTGAAGGTGGGTGACGAGATTGAGATCATTGGCATCAAGGACACGCAGAAGACGACGTGTACGGGTGTTGAGATGTTCCGTAAGTTGCTTGACGAAGGTCGCGCGGGTGAGAACGTGGGTGTTCTGCTGCGTGGTACCAAGCGTGATGAGGTTGAGCGTGGTCAGGTTTTGGCGATTCCGGGATCGGTAACGCCGCACACCAAGTTTGAGGCAGAGGTATATGTGCTGTCGAAGGACGAAGGTGGCCGTCATACGCCGTTTTTCAAGGGCTACCGTCCGCAGTTTTACTTCCGTACGACGGACGTAACGGGTGCGGTTGAGTTGCCTGAGGGCGTTGAGATGGTGATGCCTGGAGACAACATCAACATTGTCGCGACGTTGATTGCGCCGATTGCGATGGAAGAGGGCCTGCGTTTTGCGATCCGAGAGGGTGGCCGAACGGTAGGTGCTGGCGTCGTCGCCAAGATCATCGAGTAAGTGTTGAAGGCGCGCCCGAGGGCGCGCTGTTGAATTGGGCCGAGCCCTCTTTGAGGGGGTTCGGCTTCGTTGTCTCTGGCGAGAAGGCCAAAAGGCGGCGTAAAAAGTTAGGCCAGTAGCTCAATTGGCAGAGCAGCGGATTCCAAATCCGCAGGTTGGGGGTTCGATTCCCTCCTGGCCTGCCATCTTCCGAGGGCAGCCTCGGAACTGGCAGGAATAAAGGGCGGTATAGGCCGTCGAAGACAGGATTTGAACATGAGTGATGCCGCGACAAGTCGGCTTGACCCGTTGAAATGGGGCGTGGTGTTGGTACTCGTTGCCGCCGGTGTTGTGGGCAACAGTTACTACGGCGAGCAATCGTTGCTTTACCGCGTTCTGGCGCTAATCCTATTAGCTGCCGCCGCCGGCTGGGTTGCTTCGACCACGGAGCGCGGTGGCGCTTTTTGGCAGCTGGTTAAGGGGTCGCGCACCGAGATTCGCAAGGTAGTGTGGCCCACGCGCCAAGAAACAACGCAGACCACACTCATCGTGGTGGTTTTTTTGATCATCATGTCCATCATCTTGTGGGGTATCGATAGCCTGTTGGGCTGGCTGGTCTCCATGGTGATCGGGTAGAGGGAGAAGACAATGGCAAAACGTTGGTATGTGGTTCATGCCTTTTCCCAGTACGAGAAAAAAGTGGCGGCCTCGCTCAAGGAGCGCATTGAGCGCCACGGCATGGAAGATCGCTTCGGTGAAATCATCGTACCCACCGAAGAAGTGGTCGAAATGAAGGCGGGGCAGAAGCGCAAGAGCGAGCGCAAATTTTTCCCCGGTTATGTGCTGGTGCAAATGGAGCTGGACGACGACACCTGGCACTTGGTCAAGGAAACGCCGAGGGTCTTGGGGTTTATCGGAGGCAAGGCGGATAAGCCGGCACCCATTACCGAGGCAGAGGCGAATGCGATCTTGCAGCGGGTAGAGGCAGGTGTCGACCAGCCAAGGCCGAAGACAGTATTCGAGCCAGGCGAGATGGTGCGGGTCATCGACGGACCCTTTAATGATTTCAATGGTGTCGTCGAAGACGTCAACTATGAAAAAAGCCGCTTAAACGTGGCGGTATTGATCTTCGGGCGGTCAACGCCCGTAGAGCTTGAATTCGGGCAGGTCGAGAAGGCCTGATCGTAAAGGGGCCTCGCGTTCAGGCGGGGGGTCGACATTAACGGCGACAAATAGTGTTGCCGAAATGGGGAGCTCGAGGGCCGAGCAATCGGCGCCAACAGCGTTTGAACCCGGGAGATTGACATGGCTAAGAAGATAGACGGCTACATCAAGCTGCAAATCCCCGCTGGGCAGGCAAATCCTAGCCCGCCGGTGGGTCCCGCGCTCGGTCAAAAGGGCGTGAATATCATGGAATTCTGCAAGGCGTTTAACGCCGACACGCAGGGTGTCGAGCCGGGATTGCCGATACCGGTCGTTATTACTGTTTATAGCGACAAATCCTTTACCTATATCAAGAAAACTCCACCCGCTTCGATTTTGTTGAAGAAAGCGCTGGGTATTAAGAGTGGGTCGGGGCGTCCCAACACCGAAAAGGTGGGCAAGGTGACTCGGGCCCAGTTAGAAGATATTGCAACCCAGAAGTGGCCCGACCTGACGGCCGCTGATATGGATGCAGCTGTGCGAACGATCGCCGGTAGTGCGCGTTCCGCCGGCATTGATGTGGTGGAGGGCTAATCATGGCTAAATTTTCAAAACGTGTTCGCGCCTTCCGCGAAAAAGTTGACTCAACTCGCAGCTATCCGCTCGATGAGGCCATCGCGCTGCTGAAGGAGTTTGGCACCGCCAAGTTCAACGAGACTGTAGAAGTTGCGGTTAATCTGGGCGTCGACGCGCGTAAATCCGATCAAGGTGTCCGCGGAGCAACGACATTGCCCCACGGGACCGGATCCGATGTGCGAGTCGCGGTGTTCACTCAGGGCGAAAATGCGGAAAAGGCGAAGGCGGCGGGTGCGGACTTTGTCGGCATGGAAGATCTGGCTGAGCAGATCAAGGGCGGCATGATGGACTTCGACGTCGTTGTTGCATCCCCCGATGCCATGCGCATTGTAGGCCAGTTGGGTCAGGTGCTTGGCCCCCGCGGTCTAATGCCAAACCCCAAGACAGGAACCGTAACCCCGGACATAGAAGGCGCTGTTAACAATGCCAAGGCGGGACAGATGCGTTTCCGTACCGACAAGAACGGCATCGTTCATGGCGGTATTGGCAAGGTGAATTTTGAGTCCGATGCGATCAAGGGCAACCTGGTGGCGGTTTTGGCGGATCTGAAAAAAGCCAAACCGGCTGCAGCCAAGGGTGTGTATTTCAGAAAGGTAACGCTGTCGACGACGATGGGCCCCGGGGTCACTATCGATCACGCAGCACTTGATATTTAAGGTTTCTGCGCTCTAGGGCGTGGAGGATTCCGACTTGTCGGAATCCGGTGAGTCTCCCCGGTGGTATTGAGGGGGACTCTCTTTGGAGTCTTTGGAAAAAGCGTGGGATTACCACGGCTGAGCACTAAAGGCTGTCAAAGACCGTAGGTGGGGCAATGTCCCTTAATAACGAAAGTGGCCTACGCAGATGGTGAAGTTGTTCACCGAGGGTGGTCGTCACCGAAGTTTGTGATGACTGAAATGAGTAATCCAGGAGTAGACCAATGGCTATTGGACTCGACGAAAAGAAGGCGATTGTCGCCGAAGTCAACGAGACCGCTGCCAGTGCGCTTTCGCTTGTGGTGGCCGATGCACGTGGGGTTGCCTCAAACGACATGACTGCTCTGCGCGCAACAGCACGGGAAAATCAGGTGTATCTGCGGGTTGTCCGCAATACCTTGGCGAAGCGTGCTTTTGAGGGAACCGACTACGAGTGTGTCAATGACACGCTGGCAGGCCCGTCCCTGTTTGGATTTTCTTTGGAAGATCCAGGCGCGGCAGCAAGATTGTTTAAAGATTTCGCCAAGGACAACGCAAAGTTCGAGGTGAAAGCACTGTCTATCAGCGGCACGCTGATGGGAGCCGATCAATTGGATGTACTGGCTAAGTTGCCAACGCGCGATCAGGCGTTGTCAATGTTGATGAGCGTAATGAAGGCGCCTGTCACCAAGCTGGCACAAACCATGAATGAAGTTCCCGGAAAGCTGGTTCGTACACTGGCTGCAGTTCGTGACCAAAAGGAGCAGGCCGGCTAATTCGCCGTAACCTGGTCCCACACTTTTTCAACAGGAGAAATTGAAATGGCACTTTCAAAAGAAGAGATTCTCGACGCGATCGCCGAGATGAGCGTAATGGACATCGTGGGCTTGATCGAAGCGATGGAAGAGAAGTTTGGTGTAACTGCAGCGGCAGCTGTGGCAGCGGCACCAGTAGCTGCAGCGGGCGGTGATGCCGGCGGTGCAGCGGCAGAGCAGACCGAATTCGACGTCATCCTGACTGCAGGCGGCGAGAAGAAGGTCAACGTCATCAAAGTAGTCCGCGCTGTGACCGGCCTGGGCCTGAAGGAAGCAAAGGCTGTTGTTGACGGAGCCCCTGCTCCAGTCAAGGAAGGCGCTTCCAAGGACGAAGCGGAAGACATCAAGAAGCAGCTCGAAGAGGCCGGCGGTACCGTCGAACTCAAGTAAGGCTGAACCGAGCTCGGCTGCTGGAGCCGAGTTTCACGGGCCGGAGCGCATGGTGCTCTCCGGCCCCTTTCTGGTTTTTTATAACCAGTCAACGATCGGGGTTGCCCGATAGCGACACGCTGGGGAGTATTGATGGCTTACTCATACACTGAGAAGAAACGCATCCGGAAAGATTTTGGCTCGCTTGAGAAGGTGATGGATATACCTTACCTGCTTGCGATCCAGCTGGACTCCTATCGCAAGTTTACGCAGGACGGCGTTGATGCCGAATCCCGCGGCGAGCACGGCCTGCATGCGGCCTTCAAATCGGTCTTTCCGATCGCAAGTTATAGCGGCAACGCGGCGCTCGAGTACGTAGATTATTCTTTGGGCAAGCCCGTTTTTGACGTCGACGAGTGTGTGCTGCGCGGTACGACATATGCCTGCGCGCTGCGTGTCAAAGTCAGACTGATTATTTACGATAAAGAATCCTCTTCGAAGTCGATCAAGGACATCAAAGAGCAAGATGTATACATGGGCGAAATTCCGCTCATGACCGAGAACGGTACATTTGTTATCAACGGCACCGAGCGAGTGATTGTTTCCCAGCTGCATCGCTCGCCTGGCGTCTTTTTCGATCACGACAAGGGCAAAACCCACTCATCGGGCAAGCTGCTGTATTCCGCTCGCGTGATTCCTTACCGTGGCTCGTGGCTAGACTTCGAGTTCGACCCCAAAGACCAAGTGTTTGCGCGTATTGATCGCAGACGAAAATTGCCCGCGACGATTTTGTTGCGCGCCTTGGGCTTTGACAGCGAAGAAATCCTTGGCATGTTCTACGAGAATAACTCCTTCCAGCTGGGTGAAGAGAACTCGGCGACGATGACGCTTGTGCCCAAGCGCCTCCAGGGCGATATGGCGGCCTTCGACATAATGGCGGGTAACAAGGTAATCGTGGAGCGTGGGCGCCGCATTACGGCTCGCCACATTCGCCAGCTTGACGATGCCGGCGTCGAATATCTGGCGGTACCGGAAGAATATTTGCTTGGGCGTCGCCTGGCAAAAAATATTGTCGATACGGAAACCGGAGAGGTGCTGGTTGACTGCAATACAGAGATCACCGAAGAAATGCTCGGTCTCCTGCGCGACAAAAATATTGAAACAATCGAAACGCTGTATACCAATGAAATAGACTGCGGTCCGTTCATCTCGGACACTCTGGCTCAAGATCCGTCCCGTAACGAGCTTGAGGCGTTGGTGGAAATTTATCGCATGATGCGCCCCGGCGAACCGCCGACGAAAGAATCTGCGGAAAACCTCTTCCAGAACCTGTTCTTCTCGGCAGATCGCTATGATCTGTCAGCGGTAGGTCGGATGAAATTCAACCGTCGACTTGGGCGAGAAGAATCGAACGGTAGCGGCACGCTTGATCGTGAAGATATTGTCGACGTGCTTAAGGCTCTCGTTGGTATCAGAAACGGCAAGGGCGTGGTCGATGATATTGATCATCTTGGTAACCGACGCATCCGCTCGGTCGGTGAGATGGCCGAGAATCAGTTCCGAGTGGGATTGGTTCGGGTGGAGCGCGCCGTTAAAGAGCGCCTTTCCATGGCTGAGAGCGAGGGGCTGATGCCTCAGGATCTCATCAACGCCAAGCCCGTATCGGCGGCGGTTAAAGAGTTCTTTGGTTCTAGCCAGCTGTCTCAATTTATGGATCAGAATAACCCGCTGTCCGAGGTTACCCACAAGCGACGCGTATCCGCGCTTGGCCCGGGTGGTCTCACCCGCGAGCGAGCTGGTTTTGAGGTCCGAGACGTGCACCCGACGCATTACGGACGGGTGTGTCCTATTGAAACACCGGAAGGGCCAAACATTGGTTTGATTAATTCATTGGCGGCCTATGCGCGAACCAACGAGTACGGATTCTTGGAAGCCCCCTACCGCAAAGTCGTGAAAGGTGTTGTGACCGACGAGATTGAATTCCTGTCGGCAATTAATGAGGCCGAGCACGTAATCGCACAGGCCTCCGCGGAACTCGATAAAAAGAACCGGTTTGTCGACGACCTGATTAACGTTCGTCACATGAATGAGTTCACAGTGAAGCCTGCTTCCGAAGTGGACTTCATGGATGTATCGCCTAAGCAGGTCGTATCAATAGCCGCTGCGCTGATTCCATTCCTCGAGCACGACGATGCGAACCGTGCTCTGATGGGATCAAACATGCAGCGTCAGGCTGTGCCGACCTTGAAGGCCGACAAGCCGCTGGTGGGTACAGGAATGGAGCGCCACGTTGCCTCCGATTCTGGCGTCTGTGAAGTGGCGCGACGTGCGGGCGTTATCGATTCGGTCGATGCCAGCCGTATCGTGGTGCGAGTTGATGCTGGCTCGGTTGGCCTGGGTGAGTCCCCGGTGGATATTTACAACCTCACCAAGTACAAGCGATCCAACCAGAATACCTGCATAAACCAGCGACCCATTGTGAAGGTGGGTGATCGTATTGATCGCGGCGATATCCTGGCCGACGGTCCTTCGGTGGATATGGGTGAGCTCGCGCTGGGTCAGAATATGCGCATCGCTTTCATGCCTTGGAATGGTTACAACTTCGAGGATTCAATTCTCGTTTCTGAGCGCGTTGTTCAGGAAGACCGTTTTACTACTATCCACATTCAGGAACTCACCTGTATCGCCCGTGACACCAAGTTGGGTTCAGAAGAAGTCACCGCCGACATTCCGAATGTGGGTGAAGGCGCGCTGAGCAAGCTGGATGACTCGGGCATCGTTTATATCGGCGCCGAGGTAGATGCCGGCGACATTCTGGTGGGTAAAGTAACTCCCAAAGGTGAAACGCAGCTGACGCCAGAAGAAAAGCTGCTCCGGGCAATCTTCGGTGAAAAAGCCTCCGATGTAAAAGATACATCGCTTCGTGTTCCCTCGAGCTACAAAGGCACCGTTATTGATGTGCAGGTGTTTACGCGCGATGGCTTGGAGAAAGATCCCCGGGCCCAGCAAATAGAGGCGGCTCAGCTGGCGGACTATCGCAAGGATCTCCGTGAGGAGTTCCGTATTTATGAGGAAGCCACTTACGCTCGTCTGGCAGCGTTGTTACGGGGCAAGAAGACGGTCAGTGGCGGTGGACTTGCCAAAGGCACGACCCTGACTGATGAGGTTCTCGGCGAGTTGGCTCGCGAGCAGTGGTTCAAGCTCAAGCTCAGCGAGTCGGACCTCAATGAGCAGCTGGCTGCCGCCCAGAAGTTGCTGGATGAGCAGAACAAGCAGCTTGAAGAGCGTTTTGAAAGCAAGCGAGAAAAACTGCAAAGTGGTGACGATCTGGCACCTGGTGTGCTTAAAATCGTTAAGGTTTATCTCGCGGTCAAGCGACGTATTCAGCCCGGCGACAAGATGGCTGGTCGTCATGGAAACAAAGGTGTGATCTCGGTCATCATGCCCGTGGAAGATATGCCCTACGATGACAACGGTGAGCCGATAGACATCGTGTTGAACCCGCTGGGTGTGCCTTCGCGAATGAACGTGGGTCAGATCCTGGAGACTCACCTCGGCATGGCGGCGCACGGCCTTGGATTGAAGATCAATGAGATGCTCGAGCAGCAGGTGAAAGTCAGCCAGCTGCGGGAGTTCCTCAAAAAGATCTACGCCCACGGCAGCGATTCCCGTCGCGATGCGGATATCGACGGCTTGAAAGATAAGGAACTGCTCGAGCTCGCAGGTAACCTGCGCGCAGGCGTGCCGATGGCGACACCGGTATTCGATGGCGCGGCGGAAGAGGAAATCAAGGCCTTGCTTCGACTCGCTGATTTGCCAGATAGCGGTCAGCTTACCCTCTACGATGGACGAACCGGCGATACTTTTATGCGACCGGTCACCGTCGGCTACATGTACATGCTCAAGCTCAACCACCTTGTTGATGACAAGATGCATGCACGATCAACCGGCTCGTACAGTCTTGTGACGCAACAGCCATTGGGCGGTAAAGCCCAGTTTGGTGGTCAGCGATTTGGTGAGATGGAAGTCTGGGCTCTCGAAGCCTACGGTGCCGCTTACACGCTTCAAGAAATGCTGACGGTCAAGTCAGATGACGTGGCGGGTCGCACCAAAATGTACAAGAACATTGTTGATGGGGATCACCAGATGGAACCGGGTATGCCTGAGTCCTTTAACGTGTTGATCAAAGAAATCCGCTCGCTCGGTATCGATATCGATCTCGAGTCCGAGTCATCAGGCTTCTGAGGGGAATAGACCATGAAAGATTTATTGAATCTGCTAAGCCGCGACAAGAGCGAGGACTTTGATTCCATTCGCATTGGTCTTGCATCGCCAGAGATGATCCGCAGCTGGTCATTTGGTGAGGTCAAAAAACCTGAGACCATCAACTATCGCACCTTCAAGCCCGAGCGCGACGGTCTTTTCTGCGCCAAGATTTTTGGCCCGGTCAAGGATTACGAGTGTCTGTGTGGCAAGTACAAGCGTCTGAAGCATCGCGGCGTTATATGCGAGAAGTGCGGCGTTGAAGTGGCCTTGGCGAAAGTGCGCCGCGAGCGTATGGGCCATATCGAGCTGGCCAGCCCGGTTGCTCACATTTGGTTTTTGAAGTCACTGCCTTCGCGCATCGGTTTGCTGCTTGATATGACCCTGAGGGACATCGAGCGCATTCTCTACTTTGAGTCATATGTCGTTACTGACCCCGGCCTGTCTACCCTCGATCAGGGTCAGCTGCTTAACGACGAGCAGTACTACGAGGCCATGGAGGAGTTTGGCGACGAATTCACGGCCAAGATGGGTGCTGAAGCGATTCAGGATCTGATGTCGCAAATCGATATTAATGGTGAAGTTGAGCGTATACGTGAAGAGATTCCGGCGACTAACTCAGAGACCAAGATCAAAAAGTTGTCCAAGCGTCTCAAGTTGCTGGATGCCTTTGTCAATTCGGGTAACAAGCCTGAGTGGATGATTCTCAATGTCTTGCCGGTGCTGCCACCCGATCTTCGGCCCTTGGTGCCATTGGATGGCGGGCGTTTTGCTACCTCGGATTTGAATGACCTGTACCGTCGGGTCATCAACCGTAACAATCGATTGAAGCGCCTGCTTGATCTTAATGCGCCCGATATTATTGTGCGTAACGAGAAGCGAATGCTGCAGGAGGCTGTCGATGCGCTCCTGGACAACGGTCGTCGCGGTCGAGCGATCACAGGCTCTAACAAGCGTCCACTCAAGTCTCTGGCTGACATGATCAAGGGCAAGCAAGGCCGATTCCGTCAGAACCTGCTCGGTAAGCGGGTTGATTACTCCGGCCGTTCGGTGATTGTGACCGGTCCAACCCTGCGCTTACATCAGTGTGGTTTGCCCAAGAAGATGGCGCTGGAGCTATTCAAGCCCTTTATCTTCGGCAAGCTCGAGCATCGAGGTTTGGCGAGCACAATCAAAGCCGCCAAGAAAATGGTTGAGCGCGAGCCGCCCGAGGTCTGGGATATTTTGGCTGAGGTTATTCGCGAGCATCCTGTGTTGCTCAACCGGGCGCCGACGCTACATAGATTGGGTATTCAAGCCTTTGAGCCGGTCTTGATTGAAGGCAAGGCGATCCAGTTACATCCGCTCGTTTGTGCGGCCTATAACGCTGACTTCGACGGCGACCAGATGGCGGTACACGTGCCGCTCACACTGGAAGCGCAGCTTGAAGCCCGAGCGCTCATGATGTCGACAAACAATATCCTGTCACCAGCATCAGGTGAGCCCATTATTGTGCCTTCGCAGGACGTGGTATTGGGTCTCTACTTCATGACCCGTGAGCGCATTAATGCCAAGGGCGAGGGCATGACCTTTGCCGACACGGCCGAAGCTGAGCGCGCCTATGCGTCCGGACAGGCTGATTTGCAAGCCCGGGTAAAAGTGCGCATCACTGAAACCCTGGTGCAGTACGAAGCCGACCCCATCACGCAAACCCGTGTAGTCGACACCACTATTGGTCGCGCGCTGTTGTGGCGTATCGTGCCCGAAGGCCTGTCCTACGACATGGTTAACCAGCCCATGGTGAAGAAGGCGATCTCTCGCATCATTAACCAGTGCTATCGGGCGGTGGGCTTAAAGTCGACGGTTATTTTTGCCGATCAGCTGATGTACACCGGATACCAGTACTCCACCAAGTCTGGATCGTCTATTGGCGTTAACGACTTTGAAATCCCCGAAGAGAAGGCCGCGCTTGTTGATCGAGCCTATGGGGAGGTGAAGGAGATTGAAGAGCAGTACGCGGCGGGCCTGGTCACACAGGGCGAGAAGTACAACAAGGTGATCGATATTTGGTCCCGTACCAACGATCAGGTGTCCAAGTCGATGATGGCCAACCTCTCAAAAGAGACGGTCAAGAATCGCGACGGCAAGGACGAGCAGCAAGACAGCTTTAACTCGGTTTATATGTATGCCGATTCAGGTGCACGAGGCTCACCGGCGCAGATTCGTCAGTTGGCGGGCATGCGCGGGCTCATGGCCAAACCTGACGGATCTATTATCGAGACGCCGATCGTCGCTAACTTCCGCGAAGGGCTGAACGTACTCCAGTACTTCATCTCTACCCACGGTGCACGTAAAGGTCTGGCGGATACGGCCTTGAAGACGGCGAACTCGGGCTACCTGACGCGTCGATTGGTCGATGTAGCTCAGGATGTGGTGGTGACCGAAGTCGATTGCGGTACCGACGAGGGCCTGCTGACGACGCCGGTAATCGATGGCGGTGACATCATTGAAACCCTCGCAGATCGCGTTCTCGGTCGGATTGTTGCCAAGGATGTCTGCAAGCCCGGTACCGATGAGGTGGTCCTGGCGGCTGGCACCATGGTCGATGAGCTGTGGACGACGCGTCTTGAGGAAATGGGTATTGATGAGATCGAAGTGCGATCCCCGATTACCTGTAAGACCCGCTACGGCATTTGTTCCTCTTGCTATGGTCGAGACCTTGGCCGTGGCCACCAGGTCAACATGGGTGAAGCGATCGGAGTAGTCGCCGCGCAATCCATTGGAGAGCCCGGCACGCAGCTGACCATGCGGACCTTCCACATCGGTGGTGCGGCTTCCGGTCAGGCGGCTCAGGATAATATCCAAGTCAATTCAGACGGTGTGGTGAAGCTTCACAACATCAAGGTGGTGGACCGTGCTGATGGTGCTCTGGTGGCGGTGTCTCGTTCCGGAGAGCTTTCCATATTGGATCAGGTGGGCCGTGAGCGTGAGCGTTACAAGGTGCCTTATGGTGCCACCATCAAAGTGGGTGATGAGGCTGAGGTGAGCGCGGGTGATATCGTCGCTACCTGGGATCCACACACACACCCCATCATCACTGAGGTGGCGGGTACCGTGAAGTTCAGCGGTATGGAAGAGGGCGTGACCATTAAGCGTCAGACCGATGAATTCACCGGCCTCACCAGCATCTCGGTGATGGATTCCAGTGAGCGTCCAACCGCGGGCAAGGATATCCGCCCTGCGGTGACACTGGTAGATGCCAAAGGGAAAGAGCTTACCCTGGCGGGCACCAATGTACCCGCCCATTATTTCTTGCCTTCCATGGCAATGGTTAATCTCGAGGATGGAGCCAAGGTGGGTGTCGGCGACATTATTGCCCGAATCCCTCAAGAGGGCTCCAAGACACGAGACATTACCGGTGGTCTGCCCCGGGTTGCCGATCTGTTCGAGGCACGAAAGCCCAAGGAGCCGGCGATTCTTGCTGAGATCTCGGGCACGGTCAGCTTCGGTAAAGAGACCAAGGGCAAGCGTCGACTGGTTATTACCCCTACCGATGGCTCTACCCTGCCAGATGGTTCCGATCACTACGAGGTCTTGATACCCAAGTGGCGTCAGCTGACCGTGTTTGAAGGTGAACAGGTGCAGAAAGGTGAGGTGGTATCAGAAGGGCCGCGCAGCCCCCACGATATTCTCCGGCTGAAGGGTATTGCCGAACTCGCCAAGTACATCGTCAACGAAATCCAGGAGGTCTATCGACTCCAGGGTGTGAAAATCAATGACAAGCATATTGAAGTTATTGTGCGTCAGATGTTGCGTAAGGTGATTATCAGCACGTCGGGTGAATCCTCCTTCATCAAGGGAGAACAGGTTGAGTACACCTCGTTCCTCGAAGAGTGCGATCGCGTGGAAGCCGAGGGACTTATTCCGCCAACCGCAGAACGTGAGTTGCTGGGAATTACCAAGGCCTCGCTAGCCACCGAAAGCTTCATTTCGGCGGCGTCCTTCCAGGAGACCACTCGCGTCTTGACCGAAGCGGCGGTGACCGGGAAGCGCGATTACCTGCGTGGCCTGAAGGAAAATGTGATCGTGGGTCGCTTGATTCCGGCAGGCACCGGCCTCAGCTACCATGAGGAGCGCCGTCGTAAGCAGACTGAGGGCGGTTTGCAGCTGTCCATGTCGGACGAGGAGTTCACCGAGAGCTTCGCTGACGAGATGGAGAAGGTAGAGGCCAGCGCCGAGGCCGACGGGGAATAATCCCGCCGGCGCGGCGTGCCCGGCTCCGGTTTGGGCACGATTTTGACAATAGTTGTGAAAATGAGCCGGTTGACCGGCTCTGGGCGCGTCTATAGAATGCGCGCTCTTTGATTTGGGGTCCGCCCCAATAACAATTTGGAGCTTTTTAATGGCAACAATTAACCAGCTGGTGCGAAAGCCGCGCAAGCGCAAGGTGATGAAGAGCGGTGTTCCCGCGCTTCAGGCCTGTCCGCAGCGCCGCGGTGTTTGTACCCGTGTCTATACCACGACCCCGAAGAAGCCAAACTCTGCGCTTCGCAAGGTATGTCGTGTGCGTTTGACCAACGGATTTGAAGTGTCCTCCTACATCGGTGGTGAAGGCCACAACCTGCAGGAGCACAGCGTGGTCTTGATCCGTGGTGGTCGA
>CBFHQV010000012.1:0-47952 GCA_965658055.1 Luminiphilus sp.
GTTCTGATCGGCAACCACTCGTGATACACCCGTCGAGCAATCGCGATCCGCAGCGCAAAATCCCCCTCTCCCTCATTATGATTTTGCGCACCGGCTTTCCACGTGTTGTTTGCCAGCTCATGATCATCCCACACACAAATCCAGGGGTGGGCGGCATGCGCTGCCTGCAAATCGGGGTCGGTTCGATAGTGCCCGTAGCGCTGCCGGTAATCCTCGAGGGTTAGAATTTCATGCGTCGGCTGAAGCCCCCGCCCCAGTTCTTCGACCACGACAGGATTGCTGTAACCGTCTACCGCGTATTCATAAATGTAGTCGCCAAGGTGCATGACCATATCGATCGGCGCCTCGGCGATATCGCGATAGGCATTGAAATAACCCTGCGGATAATTCGAACAAGAGCAGACGCCAATTGAAAATCGATCGCAGCGGCCCGCCGGCAAGGTTCGCGTACGACCCGGCGGCGAGATCACTCCGTTGAAAATAAATCGATACCAATAGTGTCTGCCGGGCGCCAGACCCACGGCATCTATTTTGACGGTGTTGTCTCGTTGTGGGTCGGCAATAGCACGGCCTTCTGCAACGACGCGTTCAAAGCCGTCGTCACTGGCTACCTGCCAGCGTCCTTCGAGATGCTCCAGTATGCCGCTCGAGGGCAGCACCCGCGTCCAAAGAATGACCCTGTCCGCCAGAGGATCACCACTGGCCACGCCGTGGGTGTAATAGGCACTGGCCTCGTCATCGATCGCGAACCCGCGAAGGGATGCTGCGCCAAGCGTGGCGGTCACCCCGCGAATGGCATCTCTGCGCCCAACCGTAAATGTCGTCATAGCGCTACCTCACCGAAAAAACCCATATCCTCAGGAAGCATACGCTATCCAGAGCCAGCGTAACCGGTTAAAACAGTTCGCCCGGCCGCATCGTTAGGGTGAATCGAAAGAAGGGGCTGCTCGATACATCAAACTCAATACCATCGGATTCGCCGCCCTCTGACAATTGCAGGCTGCGCATACCGCCCACCCCCACGCTCAATCCACCCCACAAACTGCCATATAACCGCCGTTGGTATTCGAGTCCAAGATCAAACGCATTAAGGTCCACCGCGACTTGACCCGTTCCACCGTTGATAGCCCAACCCGAACCCGAGCAGAGCCCCCCCAACCCGACAAACCAATCGCGACTGGGCGACCAAATCACCTGGGGCCAGGGCAATATGCCACTCACAGTCCAATCAGAGCTAAGCGTCCACGACACACCCACGTAGGGAAGCAGGTAACTTTCCAGGGATGAGGTACTGCCAAATACCCCAAACATCCACCAGGTATCTGGATTATGGGTATAACGCGCAAAGGCACCGCCCATGGTTTGCCAGTAACTCTGGCCATTGGGAAGGTCCGTGTCGTTATAGAAAGGGAGGACAAAAGCGAGGCCCTGCCAGGCTTCATTCACCTGCTTTACGTAGCCCAGGCCCACTGCGGCGCTGGTGACCGTGAAGTCATCGAGTTCAAGCGGGTTTTCCGGCTCGAGTGAAAATCGGCTGCGGCCCGCGTACATGCCCAGAATAAGCGCATCGGTTGACGAGGTGAGAAACGGCAGGCCCGCGGCCAGGCTTCCGCCGGACTGCTGCATATTGAGTGGGGTGCCGGGCTGAGTAAAATCTCTGACGCTCGCCTCATCGTAAACCGCACCCCCGGCATAGGCCAGAGGGAGAAACGGCGCCTTAGAACGCGGGCGCGTAAAAACCAATGATGCGTTTGCAAAGGCCTCGGCTTTGCGATCGACGTACCGGCCCAACCAGGTGCGCGGCTCCTCTATCTCCTGAGGTAAAATTGCCTCTGACTCGAGGTCTGCCGCCAGCCCATGAGTCGCTGTCAATGCGACAAGACAAGCCAGTAACAGGTGGCACCACCGTCTCTCCTGGCCTCGCCGACCTTCCTGTCCTGTCCTCATTGCCACCCCACAAATTTCGCCCCAGCGTTTTCCCGGACACAACCACCACCGCCGTCAGCGGCCCGAGACAACGCCGATTCAGCAAACTTCTGTTATTGTACGACCTCGCACCCGAGCACCAAACCGCCACGGCCCATTTTCAATGTCTATTGACGTCAACAATTCTCAGGACTCATCCATGCAGGACTCGCCTTGGCGGTTTTGCACCGCACCGTGCATGGATTGGACAGATCGCCACTGCCGGTATTTCTGGCGCCAATTATCGCGCCGAAGTCGCGTCTACACGGAAATGGTCACCACCGGCGCCCTGCTGCATGGTGATGTAGAACGCCACCTGCGCTTCAACGATGAAGAGCATCCGGTTGCATTGCAACTAGGGGGTGCCGAGCCTGACGAACTAGCCCAATGTGCCAAACTCGCCGAGGACTGGGGCTATGACGAGGTCAATCTTAACTGCGGCTGTCCCTCTGATCGGGTCCAAAACGGCCGCTTTGGGGCCTGTCTGATGCTCGAGCCCGAGCGCGTGAGGGATTGCATCGCCGCAATGCGCGACGCCAGCTCAATTCCCATCACGGTCAAGCAGCGAATTGGTATCGACGAGCAAGAAGACTATGGCTTGTTCCGAGATTTTGTAGGCACCGTCGCCTCGGGTGGCTGTTCGGTCTTTATTGTTCACGCGCGCAATGCGTGGCTAAAGGGCCTCTCTCCGAAAGAAAACCGCGATATACCCCCTTTGAATTATGACTGGGTGCATCGACTTAAAGAGGAATTTCCCTCGTTAACGGTGGTGCTGAACGGCGGCATCACCTCACTCGCGGAATGCCTTGAGCACCTAACGCGAGTCGACGGTGTCATGCTGGGGCGAGCCGCTTACCAAACCCCCTGGCTACTTGGGGAAGTCGACTCCACCTTATTCGACGTTGCCGACCCCGTGAAAACTCGGTCCGAGGTGATCGACGCGATGGTTCCCTACGTTGAAAGCCACTTGCAACAGGGCGGCAAGTTACACCATGTCAGCCGCCACCTGCTTGGATTGTATTCACAGCAACCCGGCGGGCGACAATTCCGTCGAGCCCTCAGCGAAAATGCGCACAAGGATGATGCTACGCTGAACACTCTGCTAGAGGCTGTTGAGCTTTGCACCGTTGCCGCCCAGGCTTCGGCAAATCATCAGCGTTCAATGACCACCGACTGTGCTTAAGCAGATAAAGGTAACTTATGAACAAGCTTGATCAACTGAGAACCATGACCGAGGTGGTGGCCGACACCGGGGATATTGACGCTATCACACGCCTCAAACCCCAAGACGCAACCACCAATCCTTCGCTGCTATTAAAAGCAGCGCAATTGCCTCGCTTCGCCGAAGCCTTGCACGCATCGAAGGCCGGGTCGAAATCCATCGCGGAAGCGTGTGATCAATTTGCCGTCAGCGTGGGCGCTGAAATCGTCACCATCATCCCCGGGCGTATCAGCACTGAGGTGGATTCCCGCCTGTCATTCGACACCGCCGCCACGATTAAAAAAGCCCAGCAGCTGATTGAGCTTTATGCCAAACGCGGCATTGACAAGAGCCGCGTGCTGATCAAAATTGCCGCCACCTGGGAGGGCATCCGCGCTGCGGAGGCACTCGAGCGCGACGGCATTAACTGCAATCTCACGCTCTTGTTTGGTTTCTCCCAAGCGCAGGCCTGCGCCGATGCCGGTGCCTTTCTGATTTCGCCCTTTGTCGGACGTATTCTCGATTGGTACAAGGCAAACACCGATCTCGCCATCGAAACTGCGGATCAAGACCCGGGTGTACAGTCTGTCACCCGCATTTATCATCACTATAAAACCCATGGCTACAACACGGTTGTCATGGGAGCGAGCTTCCGCAACGTCGGTGAAATTGAGGCTCTTGCCGGATGCGACCGACTCACAATCAGCCCCGACCTGCTGGACGCCTTAGAAAGCGATGAAAGTGTATTACTACGAGTTTTAACTAAGACTGACACAAGTCAACCTGCGCCCCCACCGTTAGCGGAAAGCGAGTTTCGCTGGGATCTCAATGAAGATCAAATGGCCACCGAAAAACTCGCCGAGGGCATACGAAAGTTTACGGCGGACCAAATTGCGCTCGAAAAGATGCTCAGTGAGCTCTAGGTTGCCTCCAGAGGCCTGACCAAATCCTGAAAGGCATCATGATTGGCCTCACTCATGGCCATGAGTGTCTTGTGTGCTTCGATCACCCGCTCTTTAATCTCGGACTCCGTCGAGGGATGCGCAGGAATATCATGGGTGTAGCCCTCGCAGGCTTCATTGCGAACGTCAAATAGCTGGGCAAAACCCATGGTCTGTAAAAGCCGGTCGATGCCGGGATTGGCGCTGAAAATAGTCGGCCGAAACCCAAATTTCTCGTGGGTTTTGATCGCTAATTTCGCCAACATGCCCAAGGTGGTGCTGTCGAGCCCAGTGGCCCCCGTGACATCCACCCAGACAGAAAGAAAGTCCTGATCATTGAACACGCGCTCAAAGTACTCTTCGAGTGCGGTACACATCACCAGCCGCACGTCACCCTCAAGGCGCAGCAAATGCGCACCCTGATTTTTTGCCGCACTAATACGACAGCCAGTCATGCCAACCCTCGCGAAATGAACAGCACGGCGACGTCATCCGGCAGGTGATTTCGATCCACATGGTCCAGCCCCAGCCGCTCCCAAAGCTCACTCGGCTTGGCAACAGAACCCTCAAGACGCTTGAGCAGTGCCGCCTCTTTCTCCAACAAGTCCTTTTCATCCAATAGCTCCAGTATGCCATCGGATAGCACCGACAGAATAAACTCATCCGGCGTTTGAATCGTGATCGCCTCATAGGCAGCATCGGGCACCAGCCCGACCGGCGGACCTTCACCCTCCAGATAGTGAATCCCCTCATGGGTAAGCAGTATGGGGAGCGGGAGATGCCCTGCCACGCTGTAGGTAAGTGCACCGGTTTTAAAGTTCAAACTTCCCACCACCATCGTGGCGTACTTGTTGAGCTCCAGCTCCAACAGCTCGCTGTTGGCAAGGGAGAGCATCTTCACTGGCGAGGTCACAGTGGTGTCCTGGCGCCGCAGGTAATCCGAGCGTTTGCGAGCAAACAAATTCTTCAGCAGCACCGTTGCAAACGCTGACGAACTGCCGTGCCCCGACACATCGGCAAGAAAAAACACCACCTGATCGTCGCTTACCTGAAAGTAGTCGGCGAAGTCGCCACTTAGATAGAGCGAGGTGAAAATTTTCTGACTGAACCAAAAGCCGTTAACCTGCAGAGAGCCCGAGGGTAACAACGCCATCTGTACCTGGCGTCCGGCCTGCTGGTCTTGCTGTAACATGCGCAGGGAGTGGCGTAGCTCCTGGTTGGTTCGCTCCAGATTTTCCTTACTTTCCTTAAGTTCACGCTGAAGTCGATGATGGGTAACGCAGCGGCCAATCGCATGTCGCAACAAACCGGGGCGTTCCTGAGGCCTGACGAAAAAATCCGCTGCCCCCAGGCCCAATGCGGTGGCCATCGAATCCACATCACGATCCTCGGCGACAACAATAACCGGCACTTGAACATCAAAATTGCGCATGGCTCGACGCACTGAGGACCAGGACACGTTCGATAACCCCGCATTGCAAAGCACGCAATCGTAGGGACTATCCGCACCCAACACACCTTCGATGTCTGGCACCTCGGATAAATAATCAAAACTGAATTGTGGTGCGTCCAAAGCCTCGACCAGCAAATCTGCTCGAACCTGCTGGTCATCTACAACCAGAATAGCGCCTTCCCGGGCCTGCGCCTCCATCACTCGAACTCAAGCTCCATGGCGATCAGAGGTCGTCCTCTTCCCAACCGTCATCAAATTCAGAAAAGCCATCGACAACCTGTCCGTCTGAGATCTGAATGCGGCGCTGCTGTAAGTACGCATCACGTAGAAAAATATACTGATCCCCCGAAAGCAACTCATCGGCACCCAACAGCCCCGCGCGCAGGTCCACCAAATTGAACACTCGCAATCCCCAAGCGGGTTCCGAATCACCGAGCTGACCAAGGGGCGAGGCATAGGCATCAAACGCAGTGCCCACAGAGGAACGCAGCGTGCGCGGCCCTAGAAAGGGCACCATCAAAAACGGTCCTTGCGGGACGCCCCAGATGGCTAGCGTGTGACCAAAGTCAGTTTGATACTGGGGGACCCCCAATTTTGACGCGACGTCAAACAAACCGAAAATGCCAACGGTTGAGTTGATGAGGACGCGCCCTACATTCTCGAGGCCTTGATCGACACGACCCTGCAAAAATCCATTGAGGGCTCCATTGACGTCGAGGAGGTTGTTGAAAAAGTTATTAACGCCTACGCGTCCGAACTCGGGCATGACATAGGCATAGCCTTGGGCTACCGGTTTTACGAAATAAGCGTCGGCCGTATTGTTGAAACTGTAAATGGATCGGTTAAAGGATTCCCAGGGGTCTTCACTGGCGTGCAGGGGTGCGGCGAAATATCCCACCAACCAAAATCCCAAAACGATTACGCGATGTTGCATTTCTGACCTCTATCTACTGAGTGCCACTGAGCTTCGCTGACCCGGCGCCATCCATTTCCAACGGTACCAGAGCGACGGCCGCGAGGCGATGACCCTTTATGGGGAAAATGTGGGGAAATCCGCACTGATCTTCACATTCCTGTTATGCACTGCCCTGCGCTGCCCGACAGCTAATCTATCGGGGGTTGGCCGTGAGCCACCCGAGGACACGCTGCCACTGCTCGTCGAGACGCTTGCTTGAGACAGGCATCTTGGTTCCAAGCTGCTGCGCAAACAGCGAAATACGAAATTCCTCAAGCATCCATCGGTACTGAGAAGCATCATCGCTCAGCACCAACAGTCCGGGATAGGCTGCTAACTGCTCATCCAAGCGTTCGGTTGCACCGGCCATCAGCATCAAGTTCTTCTGATCTTTCGCATAGAGGCCACTAAGGCGCTCAACCCGATAGGCGATTCCCTTGGCGTACCGAGGGTATTGCTCAAGCCACATCCAGGGAGCAAGTGACAGGCTGCCGGGTGCAAACAAACCATGAATTTGTCGGTCCACATCTGAGCGGCTATCCGCATAGTCGTTGGCGCCGTAGCGCAGCAGGTGGGCTTTAGCTGCCGCCAGCGGACGCAGTGCCGTCAGCATGAGACGCTCAAGCTCCTGAGCTTTGGACACCCACCGACCTTTTGAGGCCGCCAGCAGCGCATCAAATTCCTCCTCGGATCGCGGTAAGGGGCCTTCGTGAAGGTTCAACAGGGCCGCCTTACACATTTCGGCAACCAAGTCATTGCGCGCCAGACCACATCCGGCCAAGGCCAAGGCCGCCTCATTACTCGACAGCAGCTGTTTGCGCAGGGTTTTTACCGTCTGAGCACTGCGCTTCATCACCAAGGCAGCCACGCCATCCCGATGAGCGACCATCGCCTCTGCCTGATAGTCCAGCAGCTCTAGCGCAATGCGCTCACCATGATCAACAACTGCGGGAAAAGACACCACCTTCATTCCTGCGGCTTGTGATTGCCATTGGGCCGGCAAAGCACCAAAGTCCCATCGCTCAACCAGATCGCGACGGGGAAAGTCGGAGGCTGGCGTCGCAGCAGCGCCCGCCGCCTCTTGCCTGAATTGAGCAACGAGCGCAGCCATATCCCGACTTTCCGCCAGTAAACGGCCGCGCTCATCGACCACGCGGATGTTCATCCGGTAGTAATCATCCAGCATGTCTATCGACCAATCTGCGCTGGGAATACGGAGTCGCCGCTTGGCGTACAAGGCCTTGCCGAGTGCCTCAGTTAGCGGCACGTCGTCGGGCTTCATTTCCGCTAACAGATCATCCACCACATCCGGCACTGGCACTAACTGCTTGCGAAGTTGCTTGGGCAAACCTTTGACAAGCGCAATACATTTCTCCCGAAGCAAGCCCGGAACAAGCCACTCAAACCGGTAGCGCGGCGCCCTGTTAAGCAATGCCAGCGGCACGGTTACCGAAACCCCGTCGCGATCCTTTCCGGGCTCGAACCGATAGGTAAGTCGGTAGGGATTGTCTCCCCACACTAATGCGGAGGGAAACTGCTCGAGGAGTTCGCTACCGGGGTCGCGGGTGAGAATGTGGGACCTTGCGAGACGTAACTGTTTGTCGGCCTCGGGCTCAGCGCGCAACCATTTCTCCAACGTACCGGCACTGACACAATCGGCTGGGATTCGCTCGTCGTAGAACTGAAACAGTGACTCTTCGTCGACTAACAAGTCCTGCCTGCGCGCGCGTGACTCCAAATCCTGGACAGCGCGTATTTGAGCCATGTTTGCCTTAAGAAAATCCGGCGGCGACTTGTAATTGCCTGTGACCAAACCCTCCCGGATAAACAGCTGGCGAGATTCCTCCGGGGCGATATCGCCAAAATGAACCCGGCGACCATCGCTGATGATCAAGCCAAACAGGGAGACCCGCTCCGTGGCCATCACCCGTCCAGAGCGCTGCTGCCAAGCCGGCTCGTAGTAGTGCCGCTTAAGCAGATACGGGTTGGTTGTAAGCAGCCAGTCCGGTTCGATCGCGGCGCACTGCCGGGCGAAAACCTGCGTTGTCTCAACGATTTCTGCGGCGACGACCCACTTTGGGGGTTTCTTGAACAACCGCGACCCCGGGAATATTTGCACCTTTCGATTGCGGGCCGCATTGAACAGCCGGCCCTCATCCTGCTGCGCAATTTGCCCCAAAAATCCAGCCAGTAGCGCCCGATGCACCCCCTCATAGTGATGCTCATCGGGCAGGTTGGCGCGTACCTTGTACCCCAGCTGTCGGCTCGCTACGACGAGCTGGCTGTGGATGTCTCGCCACTCACGAAGCCGGAGATAAGATAAAAATTCCTGCTTTAGGCGCTTGCGAAACTGATTTTGACTCAGTGCCTGGCGCTGCTCTTCGACGTACTTCCACAAATTTACCCAGCTGAGGAAATCCGAGGCTTCGTGTTGAAAGCGAGCGTGTGCCTGATCAGATTGAGCCTGCTTTTCCGAGGGCCGCTCCCGAGGATCCTGCACCGACAGCGCGCTGACTATAACCAGCGTTTCAGTTAACGCATTGTGCTCCCCCGCCTCAAGGATGATGCGGGCGAGCTTGGGGTCAATCGGAAGGCGCGCCATTTTCCGCCCAACACTGGTCAACCTGCCACGTTCGGAGACCGCCCCAAGCTCCTCCAGCAGCTTGTAACCCTCACGAACCATTGACGCCTCAGGCTTGTCGATAAAGGGAAACGCGCCCACTTTGCCCAGCCGCAACTCAAGCATTCGCAAGATGACCGCCGCCAGATTGGTACGGAGAATCTCGGGGTCAGTAAACTCGGGGCGGGCGAGAAAATCTTCTTCGCTGTAAAGGCGAAAACACACCCCTGCGGCTACGCGACCACAACGCCCTTTACGCTGATTGGCACTGGCCTGAGAAATTTTCTCGATGGGTAGTCTCTGCAAGCGGGACCGGTAGTTGTAGCGACTGACTCTGGCCGTGCCGGTATCGATAACATAGCGAATACCAGGCACCGTCAAGGAGGTCTCCGCCACATTGGTAGCCAATATGACGCGCACCCCGGCACCGCCGCGGTTAAAGACGCGGTTCTGCTCTGTCGCGCTCAGCCTGGCGTAGAGCGGCAAAATCTGACGGTGCTCACTACCCCGCAACTTTCGCGAGAGCTCTCGTATCTCGCGCTCGCCGGGCAAGAACACAAGTACATCGCCGCGCGGGCCAAACTGCTCTGCCTCGATATCATCGAGCAGCCGGACTACCTGCTCTGATACACCCTCCTCCTGGTCCTCATCCCCTCCAACATAATGGACGTCCACGGGATAGGTACGGCCTGAGACCTCGACAATCGGGGCATCTGAAAAATGCGCTGAAAACCGTTCAACGTCGATTGTGGCGGAGGTCACGATAACCTTGAGATCGGGTCGCCTGGGAAGTAACTGCCGCAAGTAACCCAGAATAAAATCGATATTCAGACTGCGCTCATGGGCTTCGTCGATTATCAGCGTGTCGTACTGCCGAAGATCCTTATCCCGCTGGAGCTCGTTGAGCAAAATACCGTCGGTCATCAACTTGATGGCAGTCTGGTCCGATACCGAATCGGTAAACCGGACCTGATACCCCACCAGCTCGCCGAGAGGCGTATTGAGCTCATCGGCGATGCGTTGAGCCACGTTTCTGGCCGCCAATCGCCTGGGCTGGGTATGCCCGATGCGCGCGCTGCGACCGCGACCGAGCTCCAGGCAAATCTTGGGAAGCTGGGTAGTTTTTCCCGACCCCGTCTCCCCTGCAATCACCACTACCTGATGATGGGAAATAGCCTCGGCGATCTCCGCCCGTCTCTCGACAATGGGCAACTCCGCGGGAAAGTTAAGCAACTTGGGGATAGCTCGAAGCGATGGTGCCTGATTGGCAGGTGACGTGCTCATGGCAAACCTTGGACTTAGCGCCTCTCAACAGCAGTGGCGCGGCGCGTCAGGACGCGTCCCTAAGTTCCCGACGCAAAATTTTCCCGACGTTGGTTTTCGGAAGCTCATCCCGAAATTCCACCAATCGGGGGACTTTGTAAGCCGTCAAATGTTCGCGGCAATACTGCTTCACGTCGTCCTCTGTGAGCGACTTATCTCGCGCCACCACAAACATCTTGACCACTTCTCCACTCACCTCATCGTTCACACCCACGGCGGCGCATTCGAGGACCCCGGGATGCTTGCTGAGCACGTCTTCAAGCTCATTCGGATAGACGTTGAAGCCCGAGACGACGATCATGTCTTTTTTGCGATCCACGACGCGCAGATAACCATCGGGCTGTATGACGGCGACATCACCGGTTGCAAACCAGCCGTCAGCTGTTATCACCTCAGCCGTCGCCTCAGGACGCTGCCAATAGCCTTGCATCACCTGAGGACCCCTAATGCACAACTCACCAGCCTGTTCCAAGCCCAACGGCTCACCGCCGTCGTCGATTACTCGAACTTCTGTTATCGGTACGGGCAGGCCAATGGTGCCAATCTGTTGGGCACCCCCGGGATTGCTGGTGGCAACAGGGGACGTTTCGGTCAAGCCGTAACCTTCAGATACCGTGCAGCCGGTGAGTTGAGCCCACTCGGAAGCCGCCGCCGCCGTGAGCGCCATCCCCCCCGACAGCGTGACCTTGAGCGCCGAAAAATCGAGTTGCCGAAACCCCGCGTTGTTGCACAGAGCGACAAAAAGGGTATTCAAACCACAAAACAGGCGCGGCCGGTACTTGGCAAATGCTTTTACTACCGAATCAAGATCCCGGGGATTCGGAATAAACACTGTTTGGGCGCCAACGTAGAGGCTGTATACCGACGCGGTGAACGCATAGATGTGATACACCGGCAGAGGCTGCATAAAAACATCCCCGGCACCTGTGAGTTGATGCGAGGCAAAAAATGCATCGCACTGCATGACGTTGGCTACGAGGTTGCCGTGAGAAAGCATGGCCCCTTTTGCGACCCCCGTGGTGCCCCCGGTGTACTGAAGCATCGCGAGGTCCTCGGCCCGCGCATTAACAGGCGACAAGGCAAGAGTACTGCCCGCTTTTAATACTGCCCGCAGTGACAGTGCGCCGGGTATCGAAAACGGAGGCACCAGTTTTTTAACGTGCTTGGCAACGAAATTAATCACCTGGCGTTTCGGCGCGGGATGAAGGTCTGCTAACTCGGTGATGATGACCTTTTCGACCAATGTCCTCGGGAGAACCAGAGAGGCATTGCGCGCCACATTGGCTTGCACCACCAACAACTTGACGTCGGCGTCATTAAATTGGTGCTCGACTTCCCGCTCGGTGTAGAGGGGATTGGTGTTTACCACAACCATTCCCGCGCGCAGGATGCCCAGCACAACAACCAGATACTGAATCAGATTCGGCATCTGCACCGCGACACGATCCCCGGGTATTAGACCTGATTCCTGCTGCAACCATGCGGCAAAGTGCCTCGTGAGGACGTCCAGGTCTCCGTAGGTGAGGTCATGGCCCAAACTCGTACAGGCCTTACGCGCGCTGTGCCGCTCAAAGGCGTCTTCAAACAGCGCCACGATATTTGGAAAGCGCGTCGTATCCACATCTGTGACGATACCAACCTGCTCGAGCGCACTTTGGATAACCTGATTTAATTCACTCTGACGCACAAAAACTCCCTCGCGTGACCTCTTATGGGTTTTCCCCCGCACCCCTTGGGGGCACCCAACCTGTCGTTACCAGCTTTTCAGTGCTGATGACAACTATTCATCTACTATTTGTCTGCTGTTAACGGACGGATACAACTACCGCCTCTGGACTGCTATTCTAACGCGATAAAACGCCAATCAGAGTCCATCCCATTTTGAGGTAACCCCCATGGAAGCAGCCACTCAAATCACCAACCTCACCATCGATGAAATTAATGTCGGTGACAGCGCCAGTTACAGCAGGCTCGTCACCGAGCGCGAGGTTGAGCTGTTCGCTGCGGTCTCAGGCGACCACAATCCGGTTCACCTCGACCCCGACTATGCCGCGACCACCCAGTTCGGTGAGTGCATCGCCCACGGTATGCTCACAGGCGCCTTTGTATCGGCCGCCATAGCCATGGAGCTACCGGGACCCGGGACCATTTATCTGGGGCAAAACCTGCAGTTCAGAGCGCCCGTGCTATTGGGAGACACGGTGACTGTCTTTCTCGAAGTGATCGAAAAACATGACACCAAGCCCTGGCTTAAATTGTCGACCACGGTGAAGAATCAGGACGGTAAGGAAATCGCCCGAGGCGAAGCGTCAGTGATGGCACCCGCGAAAAAGGAGACCGTCACTGTTGTACCTCCCCCCGCAGTTCAACTGCTGGATGACCCCGAGGCAAACTGAGCCGGATCCACATAGACCAGTCTCAGGGTTACGATCGGTCGCGACGGGTCCGGTCTGATTCCAAGCATCAGGGTGTTCACCATGCCATCGTGGGTGGTGGCACCTACGCAGCCGATAAGATTAAGGCCCACTTCCTCCTCGGTAGCATCCCCCGGCGGGTCTATCGGCTTGAAAACCGGCAGACTTTTTTCCGCGCGCAAATCATCCGCCAGCTGTGCCACCAAGGCCATCACGCCGTCGCGCCAGGCCGAAAAGTTCAGCGTTCCGTTAAAAGCCGTTGCATCCATGGATAAATCCATACGAACGGTGCCGCCATCCTCCATTTTTAAGGTGGTCAGGCTCACGCGACGACTGGCTTCGAGCTCTCGAAAAATGCGCTTGGCGCTCGTGCGCTCCGATTCTAGGATGCCCTGATTAAGCAAATTGGCAGCGACAGTGGCCAGCTGGTTACTGTCTAAAACCTTCTCTTTTTTCATGAGGTGATCCGCAGGGAAAACGCCTATTGTAACCGCTCTTTCAAAGGAAGTGCGCCCGGCAAATCCCTCAATTCTGTTAAGCTGACGCACCCACTCACTGAACCCCTCGGCTGTGATCTCAAGAGATAACCAACCCTGGACGCCCGCACCCAGCCCCACGCTTGACTGGGCTGTCGGCGGTGCCCCCAGAAACGTCGAATTCGACGACATTTACTACAGCACGGCGGATGGCATCGAGGAAAGCCGCTACGTGTTTCTTGAAGGCAGTCGCCTGGATCGCCATCTTGATGATCGTCCAAGGCAGGACGCCTGCCTCGTCGAGACCGGCTTCGGAACGGGCCTCAACTTTGTCGTCACCGCCCAGCACTGGCTCGAGTCGAGCGCCGCCAATCATTCCGGGGCGAGGCCGCAGCTGCACTATATCGGCATCGACTCGTGCCCGCTCACCGCGGAGCAGGCACGATCTATTCCAGCAACATGGCCCGAGAACATGGATCTCAGTGGCCCGCTGTTGGCCAACTGGCCAGCATCGGTTCGTGGATGCCACCGACTGCATTGGCCAGATCAGCGCATTACGCTGGACCTGTGGTGGGAGGATGCGCTCGCCGTACTCGAAGAATTAGCCGAACGCGGCCAGCGCTGGGTGGACTATTGGTATTTGGATGGGTTTGCCCCCGCTAAAAATGCCGGCATGTGGAGCCCTGCGGTTTATGAGCACATGGCGTCATTGAGTGCCCCCGATGCAAGAGTTGCAACCTTTACCGCTGCGGGGGACGTCAGACGCGGCCTAATCGCCGCCGGGTTTTCGGTCGACAAGCGCCCGGGGTTTGGCCGCAAACGCGAATGCCTCTCAGGATGTCTCATGGGGCTATCTAACTCACCCAATTTGGCTAATTCACCCAATTTGGCCAATTCACCCAATCTCACAACCGACCTATCCAAGGCGAGCGCAACGGCGATAGCCGACCGGAACAACCGGCAGCATCCCCGTCAAACCACTCCTTGGGATCTCAATCCGGCGACTGGAAAACCCAGCCACGCGATCGTCGTGGGTGCCGGGTTATCTGGGGCCTTTGTTGCCCGCGCCTTGGCAGATCGGGGCGTCAGGGTAACTGTCATTGAAAGCGACCACATTGCCTCGGGCGGCTCCTCTAATTTGCAGGGGATTACCTACACGCGGGCTTCCAAACGTTTCTCAGCGCTGAGTGATTTTGCGATCGCCAGTTACCTTTACGCCACGCGTCTCTACAGTCAGCTACTCAATGAAAATGCTTCAAATCATGGGCCGGCCGAGTCTGTCTTACGCGAGGGAATTGATGGCTGCCAGTGCGGCTATGTTCAGCTTTCTGACGATCATCAAACCCTCGACTACCTCGAACAGTTTATGGATAGCCACCTGCCGTTTAGGTGCATGAATAGCGAACAGCTGACTCAGTTACTGGGCGTGCCCTGCGAATCTCGTGGCCTGTGGTTTCCCGCCGCCTGCTGGCTGAATCCAGAAGCTGTTTGCCGCGAGAGGCTATGTCACCCGGGGATTTCGGTCTTGGAGCAACATCGCGTGGACACGCTGTTGACCGACGGCAACGGGTGGCGGGTCCGCTGCGACTCCACAGAACTCGCTGGCGACGCCGTGATACTAGCCTCGGCACACGAACTAACCGCCCATCCCTGGACCGACTGGCTTCCGCTCCAAGTCATTCGAGGCCAGACTACGCATCTCCCAGCTTCGTCGCTGGCCCACACGCCCCAGATAGCTATTTGTCATGAAGGCTATCTGCCGCCGCCACGCCAAGGCATCCACTGTTTAGGGGCCAGCTATGTACCCAATGACCGTGCTCTCGATGAACGCCCGAGCGAACACGCCCAAAATATGAAAAAGCTGCAGGAAGCGTTGCCTGGTTTGGGCGCAGACTATGATTTGGCCACCTTAAAAGGCCATGTGGCCTTGCGATGTACCACCGCGGATTACCTCCCCGTTGCTGGGCCGGTCCCCGATCGCGAGGCCTTCAATGAGCACTACAAAGCGCTTGGTGGACGAAAAACCGCTGTTATTGAGGGGCCCACCCCCAGCATTCCCAATTTATGGCTGATTGGTGGTATGGGCTCGCGAGGGTTGACGGCAGCGCCACTAGCGAGTGAAGTGCTCGTGAGTGAACTGTGCGGCGAACCGCCCCCGGTAAACCGACAGTTGCACCGCGCCCTGTCACCCGCCCGGTTCTTGGCGCGAGGCCTGATTCGAGGAGCGCCACTGTGAAAGCCCGCTTAACCACGAGCCTAAAGCGATACTCGTCACCCGCGGGATCAAGAGAATCCGCGAGTAGCCTCCTCGTTATGGCATTGCTTTTTACCTTCGCCCTCGTCGGCATCGAGGTACTTCATGCGGCGGACTCTAATACCGCGACGGTCCCCTGGTATCGAGCCCACATCGTCGCGCATAAACCGTTCCCTCGGGAAAATTTCACCCAGGGACTGGAAATCGTCGCAGGCGAACTCTATGTCAGCTCAGGTCTATACGGCAAATCGGCGGTTCGCGTTTATCGTTGGCCCGAGATGGTGCTCGAAAGAGACACACTGTTGCCAAAACAGTTTTTTGCCGAGGGTCTCACCCTCATCAATGAGTCGCTTTATGTTCTTACATGGCGCGAGGGTCGTCTCCTCCTCCTCGATCCCAAGACCCTCTCGGTGAGTGGCGCGATGCAGTATCGAGGCGAGGGCTGGGGCCTCACGCATCACGGCAATACCTTATGGCTATCAGATGGCTCCAACCGACTCACCCGACTGGACCTGAGCACGCCAACCCCAATCGTAAACACAATCGAGGTAACCCTTGCGGGCGAGCCGCTGCGCAGGCTCAACGAGCTCGAATGGATAGACGGGGAAATTTGGGCGAATGTCTGGCAAACCGACACCATCGCCCGCATTGATCCCAGCACAGGGGCCGTGACAGGAATGATCGACGCACAAGGCTTGCTGCAAGCCGATGACCGACTGCGGGACACCGACGTTCTGAACGGCATAGCGAGGGATCCTGAAACGGGGCAGGTGTGGATCACCGGCAAACACTGGCCAAAAATGTTCCAAATTGTTCTCGAAGCACAGAACTAAGCGCGTCAAATCGTTACAATACGCCCTACTTTGCCAATCTTCGAGCCAAGAGTTTTCATGGAAACAGCAACCGACACACAGGCGCAAAACAATCCTTTCATTCTTAAACGCAGCACGCCTATTGCTGCCCTAAATTTGACGGTGGAAGAATACGAGCACCACGATACGGGCGCCGTCCATTTGCATCTGGGCTGTGATAATAGTGAAAACGTTTTCATGGTTGCCTTGCGTACCGTGCCGCAGGATTCAACCGGTGTCGCACACATCCTTGAGCACACCGTCCTCTGTGGCAGTGAGCGCTACCCTGTCCGCGATCCGTTCTTCATGATGTTGCGGCGCTCACTCAACACCTTTATGAACGCCTTTACCAGCTCTGACTGGACTGCCTATCCCTTCGCCACCCAAAACACCAAAGATTTCTCGAACTTATTATCGGTCTATCTCGACGCCGTCTTTTTCTCTCGGCTCGACCCACTGGACTTTGCCCAAGAGGGGCATCGCGTCGAATTTGAGAAAGATGAGGCCAAAGGCGAAGACACGCTTGTGTTTAAAGGCGTTGTTTTCAATGAGATGAAGGGCGCGATGTCTTCCACGTCCTCCATTCTCTGGGACAAGCTGTGCTACGAGCTCTTTCCAACCAATACCTACCACTTCAACAGTGGCGGAGATCCGGAAGCGATTCCGGATTTATCCTATCAGCAGCTGCGCGACTTTTACGCGCGTCACTACCACCCAAGCAATGCGATCTTTCTTACCTTCGGCGATATTCCCGCGGCGTCACACCAGCGTGACTTTCAGGAGCTCGTCTTAAAGCGGTTTTCACGCAGCAACGAAAGCATCGAGGTCGCCCTCGAGCAATCATTTTCGACTCCCCGTCTTGCGGAGCACGACTATGCCGTGGATGCATCGGAGGGTCTCGCGAAGAAAACCCACCACGTGATGGGTTGGAAACTCGGAGAGAGTGCCGATCTAACAGCGATGCTTGAGGCGCAAGTGCTATCGGCTGTGCTGATGGAGAACAGTGCGTCACCGCTTATGCACTACCTCGAAACCACCGAGCTAGGCTCGGCACCCTCACCGCTCTGCGGGGTAGAGGAGTCCATGCGGGAAATGATTTTCTGCTGCGGGATCGAGGGCAGCAGCCCTGAGGTCGCTGCGCAATTCCAGCAGGAGGTCCTCAGCAAGCTTCGGGAAGTCGCTGACTCGGGTATCGCGGAAGATCGGCTTGAAGCGATATTGCATCAAATCGAGCTAAGTCAGCGAGAACTTACCGGGGACGGGATGCCCTATGGACTCAACCTCATGTTGCGCGGGCTCGGTGCCGCTGTACACGGAGGAGACCCCGTCGCTGCGCTGGACTTGGACCCGGTGTTGACGACTATTCGCGACCGAATCAAGGATCCGAACTACATCCCGGGACTGGTCCGAACACTGCTGCTAGAAAACAATCATCGGGTCACGCTCACGGTTAAACCCAATGGCGATCTGTCCGCCCAAGCACAGAAACGGGAAAGTGAGCGACTGGCGGCGATGGATGCGGGCATGACTTCCGATGAGCGCAAGAATGTGATCGATCTCGCGGAAAAACTCAGGCAGCGTCAGGCACAGGTTGACGATCCCAATGTCCTTCCCCGCGTAACGCTGGCAGATATACCAGCGTTGTTGCCCGAGCCCATTTGTGATCACAACAACGCCGATAACACCAAGAGTTGGCGCTACCCCACCGGGACCAATGGGATCGTATATCAACAATGGGTGAAACCCCTGCCATCCCTTTCAGCCAACGAATCAGACCGATTGCCGCTGTTAACCGGACTGCTCACCGAGGTCGGAATTCGTGATGCAAGCTACCTTGCGGTGCAAGATCGACAGTCGGCCACTGTGGGCTCGATCAGCGCTGCAACCTTGACCCGCAGTGATCGCCTCGATGAGCAACGCTGCTCCGCTTATTTTTTGCTTTCATCGAAGGCGCTGGCGAATCGCAGCCAAGCGCAAGTCGGCTTGATGGAAGACACTTTGTGTGGCGCACGCTTTGACGAGGGAGCGCGAGTCAAGGAACTCATCAATCAAATCAGGGCCCGCCGGGATCAGTCAATTACCGGCAGTGGTCATAGCCTGGCGATGACGGCCGCGACTGCAGGTATGAGTCCGCTGGCGCTGCGCAGTCATCGACAAGGCGGGCTGGAGGGGATCCGCAGACTTCGACAGTTGGACGATAGCCTGAGCAATAACAGCGCACTGCAAGCGTTATTGGAAGAACTCGCGGCCCTCCATCAAAAAATCAGCGACGGGTCGGACTTTCAAGCCGCGGTTATCGCCGACCCAGATCATTTGACAGCGGCTGAGGCGGAAGCCAGAACGGCCCTAATCGCGATGCCAAAACAACAGACCGCCGAGCCATTCAGCGCTGATCCACTGCGGGAAATGCGGCGGGAGTGCTGGGTCGCCAACACCCAGGTCAATTTCTGCGCCAAAGCCTTTGCGACGGTACCGAGTGGGCACCCCGATGCTCCGGCGCTGACTGTACTTGCAGCATTTCTACGAAACGGGTTTCTCCATCGCGCGATCCGCGAGCAGGGAGGCGCCTATGGTGGAGGTGCGAGCCACGACGGCAATATCGGTGCCTTTCGCTTCTTTTCCTATCGGGACCCTCGACTCGAGGGCACGCTGGGAGACTTCGATCAGTCCATTCGGTGGCTGCTGGAAACCAAGCACGAGCCTGCAGCCCTTGAAGAAGCCATTCTCGGAGTGATTGGCAGCATGGACAAGCCCGGCTCACCGGCTGGGGAAGCCAAGAAGCATTTCCATGAAACGCTGTTCAACCGAACGGCGGAGGACCGGGCCACATTCCGCGCCGGTATTATCGGCACTACCCTTGATGATCTTCGGCGTGTCACCGCGACTTATTTAGCAGACACCGATGCCGCCAGTATTGCAGTAATCACAAATGCCAAGCTCGCGTCAGATAACAAAAGCCTATTGAATGACCTTGGCCTAACTCGGTGTGAATTGCTGTGAGCACTCAACATAAATTGGTTTGAGGGCTTACTTACGCGTGAAGCCGTATCGCTCCCCAGTGGTCCTCAGGGTAATCTCTACCACAGAGATAAAGGGATCACTGACTAACTCGGCGATACGCAACTCGCGGTAGCCCATCGCTGGATCAAAGACAAACTCGGGGCTCAGCAGCACCAAAAAATGCGGTCGCTCACCACTCGCCAGCAACACCGTGGTGGGAAAAACGAGCTGATCGACACCGGCAGGGGTCAGCCAGTGGCCTGCGCCGGTGAAGCCGAACGACCGTGCTGCAAACAAGAAATCCGCAACGCTGTATCCCCGCTCCCTGACCCGGTTCGCGGCTGAGCCCACCCGCGCAGCCAACAAATCTTCCAAACCCTTCTCGCTGGTCCAAACAGACTGGGTTGCTAGCCAAAAGCGCAGCGCGGCAAGTGCGCAGGTGTTGTCCTTGCGCTGCCTGAATTCCTGGGCGTCCTCAGAGGAGAACGGCAGTGCACCGTGCTGGGCCAGTCGCGCTGGACCGATCAGGTGCCACTCCCCTGCCTGCCCGGCTTGATAGGAACCCAGAGCAGGCAGCGGCGCTGCGGTCACCGCAGGAAGCACAAAAGCAACCGCGAGCGCGACTACCAGCCTAGGGCTAGCTTTAGGAATCACCGCTACCCTTGCTCACCACTTCGCCACTAAGGCGTTTCTCGGCGCGACAGTAAACGGATATACCGAAGCCCACACGGCCGCAGGTGCTTCAAGGCAAATCATAGCTAGGCCCTTGCGGAGCGTAGTAAGGAACGTAAACCCCCCAGTAAAAACCCATCAACGCCATGTCTAAACCGGCGATACCTAAAGCGACGCCAAGTGGTGCAAACCCGCCCCGAAGGGTATCCAACTGCACTGGATCAAGTGCCAGCAGCTGATTTTGCGGTTGCTTGACCTGCTCAAACCCTTCGGATTGATATTCATGCTGTGATGCGCCAAGCGCTGCTACCGAGGCAAATAGAATGGATATTGCGGTTGTTGTTAATACAGTTATTTTCATCGACTACTCCTTGTCTAAAAGACTGTTTGATAGAGACTGCTTCGTGAGGCTGCTATCACCAGAAATCGCTCATAGCACCGAGGAGGCAGACACGACAACGATATGACGCAACCCTCGGGGGAAGAAGGCTTTACCGAACCAAAGTTAAACAGTGGTCACTGGGGATTGCCGATTAAGGCCGCTCAAACAATGACGTGGGCTAAAAGCTGCTGATATCCGGCGTACTCAGG
This sequence comes from Luminiphilus sp., assembly GCA_965658055.1. Classification (GTDB taxonomy): domain Bacteria; phylum Pseudomonadota; class Gammaproteobacteria; order Pseudomonadales; family Halieaceae; genus Luminiphilus. Next base: position 20,717 of record CBFHQV010000012.1, read on the forward strand.
GGTGCCGTCAAAGAACCCCCGCTGCTTCAACAGCGAGCGCAATGCCGGCAAGTGATAACACGGCACGCCGGGAATCAGATGATGCTCAAGGTGATAATTGACAAAGCTGGGGGCGATGAGGAACCGCTGCCACCGGGGAGCGTCGACGGTACGGGTATTATTACGTGGATCTGAGTCATAAAGGTTGGGCACCGCCGCATGTTCCGCTATCTGACGAAGACGAATAATAAGCATGTACGTGGTCATGAAAGTGGCAAACCACAGCAACCAGGTCCATCCAACCCCGGCGAGAGACAACAGGAGAAAAAGCACGACTTGCACCATCAGCTGTTTCAGCAACAGCGTAAGACCCGATGAACTACCCAACTCCATATTGCCAGCGCCACCACGGGCGAGACTTATTAGTAGCTTGAGTCCGGTCTGGCCGGTCAAGTCACGCGTAATTTTTCGACGCAGACTCGCGCGCGAAATCGGATAAGCCGCGTAGTTAGGGAGATCGGGATCGTTGGCCGTGCCGGCAAGGCGGTGATGTTGCAGGTGACCCTCGGCATAAGACGATAAATTCCCAAGCGTCGGGAGCGCGCACAGCCATTGCCCAACCCATCGGTTGGCACCCGCGCTTGAAAACAACGTGCCGTGGCCCGCTTCATGCATCAGAACGGCCAGACTAAGCTGTCGACCGGGCAACAAGACAAACACCAACGGTATAGTCAGCGCACTGGGGAAGTAGCCCGCGGCGAGCAATAAAAGGAAAATGAGCGCCCAGGTTCGCACCACCAGCAGCGTGGCGTAGCTGTTTCGACGCCGTAAAAGCCACAGCTTTTCCTGCGCGCTAATCCAGCGCGATGACCCTTCCTTCAGCGAGTGGTCTGACAAACCACTGCCCACGGCAGATTCAGCTGCGATTGTCACGATGCAAAGCACCCTCCCTGTAACTCCCGCCCCATTGTGGCCGAGAGCGGCTATCACTGTCATCTACTGTCCGCTGTGTCATCAGGCATCCCAGCCGGCGGAACATCTATAGTGCCAACCCATTTATAGTGCCAACCCATTTTCGAGGGATCACAAACTTGCTTGGTGTTGCTCAGACTTGCCAGCGATTGTCAAAGATTACTGACAATTTCTCTTGAATTAGGAAGCAACAGGCCTCATCTTCACAATCCATCTTCTACCGCTCCAGGAGTTTCTTCGTGCTCTCTACTTTTCGGCATTACGCTCTCCCCCTGACAGCCGCTATTGCCCTGGCCGGCTGCGCTTCCGGAGCAAAAAAGAATGAAGAGGCGCTCGCTGAGGCTATGCCTAATAAAAGCTCTGGCTTTCGAAACATGGCCACCTACCCCGGCAATGTCACTTGCGGGGAATATTTGGATCAAGATTTTCAAGGGTTCCCGGAGTTCAAGCCCTTTGTCGTCGTCGATACCGTGGCTAACATGCGTCCAACGAAACTAGACGTCAGTATCTTCTGTAGCAACAACCCCAAAGCGGCTCTGAATGAGGCGTTGAAGGTTGATTTTGATGCGCAACAAGCGTCAATCATGGCCATCCTGCAGGATTTCAAAACGATGGAATCGCCCCTTGAAGCCTATGAGAAGGACAACCGCTACTTTCCATGGACGGAACAAGGGCTGATGGCTCTGGTTGTACCCGCAACAGTGGGTAACCCCCCTCGCAACTTCCCAGAGGGAGGTTATCTATCCAGCATCCCTGTTGATCCTTGGGGTCAGGACTATGACTATCAGTGCGAGCCCTTCGCCGGCGTCAGGATCATGTTCAAGCTACGATCACTGGGGGCAGATGGAAAGATCGGTGGCGAGGGCGAGAACGCCGACATCAAGTACAGCCATATGAAGTACTACACGCACGTCGCCGACCTATAGGCCCTTGCTCGCTCAATGCCGGGGCACGGATTAGAACGGAAACACCCAGGGAAGCACGGTCAACACGGTAAGCGAATAAGCCACCGACACGGGTAAGCCGAAACGCAGGTAGTCACGCTTGTGGTAACCACCGAGGTTTTGCACCATCAGGTTAGTGGTGTAACCGTAGGGTGTGAGGAAGGATGCGCTCGCTCCGAAAGCCACGCTCATAATGATGGGGATAGGATCGACCCCCGCGCTCTGTCCCAAGGCCCATGCCAAGGGGAACATAAGTGCCGCCGCCGCATTATTGGTCATCAGTTCTGTCAATGCCAGGGTCAAAAAATAGACTGCCGCCAGCAGCGCAAGCGGTGACAGCAGCGACAACCACGGCTGCCCCCAGGCAACCAGCGTCGCTATCGCACCGGTGTTATTGATCGCCTGCGCAATCGCGAGCGCAGAGGTGATAATCAGCCACAGCTCCCAGGGAAATCGCCGCCTCAGCTCCGTCGTACGTACAGCGCCCGTCAGCAACATAATTCCCAACGTCAGCGCCAAGCCTTTTAACAACGGGAGCACACCAAGAGCGGCTAACGTCAACATCAAGCCAACCCACAGCGTTAAACCGATAGACAGGCCGCCCGGCATAGATCGCCCCTCAATATCGGTATCAACGAGCAAAAAGTTTCTATCTAAATTATTGCGATTAAGAAAATCGGGGCCTGTGGCCAGCACCAGGGAATCTCCCGGCTGAACAACAATGCCTCCCAATTTTCCAGACAGACGTTCGCCGTCGCGTTTCATGCCAACCACAGCGGCATCAAACCGCGATCGAAAACTGACCTCCTTGATGGTACGGCCCACGATCGCAGCATTGGGACGTATAACTACCTCTGTCATGCTGCCCTGCAGCAGTCCCTCCTCCAAGGCAAACAGTTTCAGGCCATCAAACCGCTCAAGCGAAGCGACCCGCTTGATATCGCCCGAGAAAATCAATTTATCGCCTGACACTATGCGTTGAGTCGGTGCCACGGGTGCTATCAGGTGCCGGTCTCTGACAATTTGAACCAAGAACAATCCACCAAGATCGCGTAAATTATTTTCCTGCACCGTCTTACCAATCATCGAAGAGCTGTTTTCTATTTCAGCTTCGAGCAGATACTCTTCAACTCGCTCGGACTCTTGGCTGTGCGCGGGTAACCGACGATTAAACAAGAACATTGTGAGCAGCCCCGCCATTAGCGCAGGCAAGGCGACCGGAAAGAATGCAAGAAACGGCAGTGGAGTACCGGTTTGGTCCTGCACAAAACTGCTCACGATCAAGTTGGTCGAGGTTCCAATCAAAGTCAACGTACCGCCTAAAATAGCGGCATAAGACAAAGGCAACAGCAATCGACTTGCGGGATGCACGTTGTTCTTCCGCAGGCTTGACGCCAGAGTCGCCACCACAGCGGTGTTGTTAACAAACGCCGAAAACACGGCCGTCACTACCGACAATCGGACTAATGATTTCGGTAGGGAGGGAGTGACAAGGCGCTGGCCTAGACTTGCGAGCCAGGGCAGACGCTCGAGCCCAACCGATACCAGCAATAAAAGAACCAGAGTGACTACCCCCTGATTAACGCTCTTGGACAACACCGTTTGGGTGTCAATAAAGCCCAATAAATAACAAGCCATCATCGCCCCGACAAAAGCCCGGGGCGGCGGTACGCGGGTATAGATTAATACCCAGACCAAACCGAGAATAATGAGCGCGAGGGCTAACTGGTCTATCACATCATGTGTTTCTTAAGGCGGAGCACCAAGCATATGCATTTAGCGACAACACCAGCAAGCCCCTTTAGGAATAGTGGTACATATTTACTCCACAGAATATGCTTTGGCGCGGAAAGAGGTTGTTATCAGACGCCCGCGGTCGATGGCACAAACGATCTCACACTTCTCAACTACCGCGCATATCGCCTAATGAGCTGAACTCAACCTCCGTATTACCCACTGATGGTGCTATCAACATGGCTCGAATACTACTTGCTGTCCTATTACTAGCCTCTGGCATGGCTCAAAGTCACGATCAAAGTGACGTAATTACCATGTATAACGGGGACAAGATCACGGGTGAAATCAGAGGCCTGGACTACGGTGCGCTCAGGGTGAAAACCCCATATGCGAACGAGTTTTCTTTGGAGTGGTGGCAGATCGCCAGCATCGAATCTAAGTACAATTTTGAAATACAGACCGATGAAGGCGAGCGCCTTTATGGCTACGTCTCCAGTAGCGATACGAGTGGGCAGCTAATCTTTACCAGCATTGAAGCTTCGGCGGTCATTGATTTACTGAAGATCACCGAACTACGGCCTATTGAGGACACCCTTGCCGATGCGTTTACTTATACTTTAGGCGCGAGCCTTAATCTGGAACCTCAATTGGCTACCGCCCAACTAAAGGCTACCGTCTCGCTGGCGACAGAAAGAACCAAGAATACCGGCAAGCTCACTTTGCAGGAATCCACGACCCGCCTCGAAAAAGAAGGCGGTAAGGGTTACCGTCGCTCTGACAATCCCAGCAGAATGATGGCACTCGATTTCGAACATCAACGTTGGACTAACCGGCGACAGTTTTATCGCACGTTTACCGGTAGATTCGACTATAACGAATCACTTAATAACTATGGCCGGATCTCGGTTGGTAGCGGATTGGGCAGGTATTTTATAGACAACGCGGGGCTTCGCTTTAACGCCTCACTAGGCCTGCAGGCTATTGGGGAGAAGAATCGCTATACCGAAGCAGTAGCCATTCCCCCGGACAGCACTAACATCGATAACCGCTGCTTCTATAACCCCACCACGGAAATCATTTATGAACCAAACTATGAGCTAGCGCTGGAACCGGAGAATCTGCCCGACAAAGATGAGCTGGCTCAAATTCTTGATCAGCTCGAAATTCGAGAATGCGTATCGCGCTACGCGAGCTCGACATCATTTGAAACCTTTGCATAGCGAGTTTGTGGTCTACAACCTCACGGAAAAAGACTTTGACGTCAGGATAAACACCAATCTCTATCCCTCCATCACCGAGTTTGGCCGGTTCAGGGCAGATATCGGCGCGGAAATCGCCTGGGAAATGGTTGACGATCTTTTCCTTACCGTCTCTACCACGACGCAATATGACTCGGGCAAGCCCGATGACGAAGTCACCCGCAATGAAAAGCTCGATTACAACGTTGTGATGGGCGTCAGCTGGAGGCCCTAGCCACTACCCACCAAACGCCATTACCCGGTCCCCTGTGACGAAGGGTTGTCATCGCCGCGATAGTGGTGAACATCGCGCTGCGGAAACGGGATCGTAATACCTGCCTCATCAAATGCCAGCTTTACCGCACGCTGCATTGCCCAGTAAGTGGGCCAGTAATCCTCTGTTTTGACCCAAGGGCGAACAATAAAATCAACAGAGCTGTCTCCGTGCCGAATTACCTGGATATTAGGCTCGGGTTCGGGAAGAACGGCAGGCATCGTAGCCAGTACCTTTCTGAAAACCTCCTCAGCCAGCTCAATGCTGTCCCCGTAGCTAATGCCAAACTCCAGGTCGACTCGGCGGACGCGCTGGCCGGTTTTATTGCGAATAACATCACCCCAGATTTTTGAATTCGGAATTATGAGCGACTGATTATCCGGGGTCGTAATAGTGGTCGAAACCAGGTTCATTTTCTTGACGGTGCCATCGACACCGGCCACCTCGATGTAATCATCCATATCAAAGGGCCGGTAGATCAGGATCATCCCGCCTGCGGCAAAGTTGCCCAAGGTATCCTGCAAGGCAAAGCCAATAATGAATCCCGCCACACCCAAACCAGCCAGCATCGGAGCCAGAGAGATACCCACTTGAGACAGGGCAATAAAAAGTCCGATGAGAAAGACCGATCCGCTTACCATGGAAACAATAACGTCGCGCAACAGATGCGACATGTTTCCCGGACGCCTATCCAGGCCGCGCTGTACCAATCGGCGAGAAAACTGTCCGAGCACCCGGGCTCCAAAAAGGATGGTAAGAAAGACAATAGTTTGGAAGAGAAAATCCGCCGCCCCAACCGCCAGCCACAGCTGAATACTGTCTCTGAAGTCCTCTAGCAAAATTCCCAAAACATCCAGATCAACCATGCTGACCGATATCGCCTTGGATTGCTCGATCATGATGCGTCGCAGCTGGGCGGTCTCCAGGTCCAGTCGATCCATCTGGGTGATAGTGCGATCTAGACGAACCGCCGCTCGATTGATGTAGTAGTCCTGCATGTTAAGCGCCGCAAGGAGCTCGGTGTCCTTAGGAGCTACTTTGAGCTTTTCGCTGATAGCCCGCCTAATATCAGTTGCAAGCTGGATGAACCCCACTCGTTCGTTGGCGTAGCTTTCCAGGCTCACTCGAGCTACCTGCTCTAGCCCACCGGGTTGAAAATTGAACGCCTCACGGATCTTCACGATATCGATAATGGTCTCAAGAAAGCGGAGACGCAGATCGTTTAAGCCGTCCATTTCAGCCTCGGCAACGACACGATCGGTGCCGCTCTGTTCCCGGCTGAGCAGTTCTTTGTCGTTAATCCGCTCCTGGAGTTTTTGGAATCGTTGCGTAAACCGCACCTCAAGATCTTCGTCCCTAAGGGCCAGCTTAGCCGCAAGTTCGCCCCTTTCTGTCGAATCGCTCGGCATATCAAGAATGCCCCGAGCCACTCGTACGAAAGACTTCAGAAGCTGCAAGGTTCGCTCTTCTTGCCGATACAAAAGTGCATCCTGACGCAGCCCTTTTGCGCTTTGCCAGTCGATGGGATTTTCGCGTATCAGGGCAAATTCAGCCTCCAAGGCATGCAGCTCCTCGGCCACCGTGAGAGGCACTCTATCTTCCCCACCCTCAGACTGAGCGAGCGCCAGCGCACTGCCGAGACAGCAGCATATAATGCTCATTTTTATCCACTGCTTGATCATCGCGCGGCGCCCTCTTTTGCTACCTATTTCAATCTTCTCTGCTCAACCGCCCGAGATAGCCCCGCCAGGGCTTCCTCGGTGTCTCCCCAGGCGATACAGGGGTCAGTAATACTCTGCCCATAAACGAGCGACTCACGGGTCTCCATATTCTGGCGCCCGGACTCAATAAAGCTCTCTATCATCAGCCCTACGATTTCCTGCCGTCCCCGAGCCACCTGTGCGGCGATATCAGCAATTACGTCAATTTGCTTATCAGGCTGCTTTCTACTATTGGCGTGGCTGGCATCTATCATCACTTGGGGACGAAGATTGGCTGCACGCAGCAACGCGCAAGCGTCGTCGACGGAGAACATGTCGTAGTTGGGCTGTCGACCACCCCGCAAAATCACGTGGCAATCTTCATTGCCCCGGGTTTCAAAAATCGCCGAATGCCCCTCTTTGGTAACCGACAAAAAATGATGGGGCCTTTGCGCTGCCCCTATCGCATCTACCGCGATCTGGACATCGCCATCGGTGGCATTTTTGAAACCGACAGGGCATGAGAGGCCCGACGCCAGCTCCCGGTGGGTCTGACTTTCCGTGGTTCGGGCACCGATGGCTCCCCAGCTCACGAGATCGGCCAAATACTGTGGCGAAATAAGGTCAAGGTATTCGGTTCCCGTTGGCAGCCCCAGGCGATTCAAGTCGACCAAAAGCTGCCTCGCCATATGCAGCCCTTTGTTTATATCAAAAGAGTCATCGAGGTCGGGGTCATTGATAAGCCCCTTCCAGCCCACCGTTGTGCGTGGCTTCTCAAAGTAAACCCGCATCACAATGATCAACGTATCGGCGTATCCCGTCGCCAGTGGTGCCAGCCTCTGGCCATAGTCCATAGCTGCTGCGGTATCGTGGATACTGCACGGCCCCACCACAACGACCAATCGATCATCGTTGCCGTGTAGCACATCGTGGATCGTCGCGCGGGAACGAGCTACGTGCGACGCCAACGCGTCGTCAATCGCTATGTCCGCCAACAGGCGCTCGGGAGATATCAGCTCCTTGAGCGCCTGAATTCGGGTGTCATCCGTGTTTACCGCCATGAATCTTCCCTACCTCTTTCCTTTGGTGAGATCAGGCTCATCAGTCAGACCGAGCAACAATGTCATCGATAAGCCTTCCTATGCTGTTGGGTTGAACCCAGTGCGCCGCATACCAGGTGTGCAAACAGCGTACGCGATCGGGGTCAACAATGCCGCCAATTCCCCGCTCAGTGAAGGCCGACATCATACCCCCTACCTCGAGAAACTGCTTCTCCTCTGGCGTCATAAAGCGAGCCCTCGCGTCGCGGTACAACGCGTGATCCTCGCGCATCTGGGATCGCAGCGCAGGGGATTGATCAACCATTGCCTGAAGTACTGCGATTTGACCCGAGGCTTCGAGTCGGTCAAGCAGCAGATTCCACTGGGGGTCGATTAGCCAATACAAGGTCGGGAAGGGTTTGCCATCAACCACTGGCGCCACCCTTATTACCGCCGGCTGGCCGGCTTCATTCCAGCCGGCGATCTCGCGCAAACCTCTCGGCTCACGATCGAGCGCGTCGGTGATGTAGCCGAGCCAACGCGCCAACTCCTCCGTTTGTGCTTCACCGTCTGTCGTGTGCATTGGCTCCAAGCTCGTTTTCTCGCTGATTCCATGGCGAAAAGCTGCGCCACGAAAGATCATTGACCCTGAGCAGAGTGCGGAGTACAGTCGCGCGGTCAGGTGCCTGTCGATCACTCAGATCTGGTCAGGTTAAAAGGGAAGTTTGGCACAAAGCTGCTGATGCTTGTAGTCAACGCTGCCCCCGCAACGGTAGGGAAAATCCCGAGCCCGATACCTGCCTGACACCGAAAACCGAAGAGCGGTGGGCTCTGGCAGGTGTCGATGATCCGCCTCCAACGCGACGTCCCCTGTATTTCCCAGCGCCTAATGCAACCGACATGAAGGCGTTTATCTCTTGATTCAAACGAAGCATCCACAAAGCCAACGGCCTCGGCATTTAGACAATAGAAGATTTGTCCGGCGAGCAGGCCTCGCCGTGCTGGTGATAGCTCTGCCACTCGGCAGTATCGCGCAAACGGATATCGAAGAGACTGTCATCGTGGCATCTCGGGTGCCCACGCCGCTGTCACAGGTGGTTGTTTCAGTCGACGTGATTGATCGCGAGGCGCTTACCTTGCTCGGCTACCGAGACCTGACGTCACTGCTAAACATCCAGACAGGTATCTCGGTCACCCGCGATGGTGGGTTTGGCAAGGCCGCCGCGATCCGTATGCGCGGTGAAGAGGGGTACAGGACCCGGGTGCTGCTCGATGGCATCGATTTAAGTGATCCCTCATCGCCTCAAATAAGCCCCCGCATAGAGCACCTGTTAACCGAGGGGATTGAGCGCGTTGAAATTCTGCGGGGCCCTCAGGGGTTGATGTACGGTGCAGATGCCGGTGGCATCATCGCACTGACATCGCGACAAGCATCAGATGGCCTGTTGGCGGATCTGTCGTTTGAGGGCGGTGCAAACCAGTTTCGACAAATGGGCATCAATGTAGCCGGTGGCAATGCGCGGCTACAAGGAGCCCTCTCATATACCGATCTTTCAACCGACGGATACAATGCGCGACCCTCGGATCAATCGCCCGCCGACGCTGATGGCTACGAGAATCAAACCTTTCATGGCAACCTGCGGGTTGTTATCAGCGACCAGTGGCAACTTCAACTGAGCAGCCATCACATCGACGCTGAGAATGACTATGACGGCTGCTTCAACGCCACCGACTTCTCTGCGAGCAATCTGTGCACCGATGATTTTCAACAAACAAATCATCGTGTTGCGGTCCACTGGGAAACCTTACGGTTTTCATCAAACCTCAGCTTCGAAGACAGCAGCAGCGAGCGAATATTTGCTACCGAGGGACTGAGCACGTTTACACCCACAAGCGAGCAGCAGGAGATATCCTGGCTGTCTTCTTACCAGGGCGAACTGGGTCGCGTCGTGCTCGGCGTCGATTACCAGGAGCAAGCCTACGACGATGCCTTCAGTCAGCGCTCCCGAGATAACACGGGCATTTATGGGGAATTGCACTCGACGCTCTTTCTCGGCAGCGCCACCGCCGGCGTGCGTCACGACGACAACGACGATTTTGGCCAGCACACTTCCTGGCGACTGAGCACCATTCAATATCTCACACAAAGCGCGCGACCCCTCCTACTCAGAGCGGCGATTGGCACCGGCTTTAGGGCTCCTAGCCTCTACGAGGTCGGCTACAACGAAGGACCGTTCGGGTATCCCCCAGCCTCCTCTATACCCCTTCAGGAAGAACAAAGTCTGGGATGGGAACTAGGACTGCAATGGGGTGAAGAACAGCAGGTGTTGTCAGTCACCTGGTTCGATCAGCGCATCGACAGCGAAATTGTCTTTGACCTCGCAAATTACTCGGGCTACCTGCAGACTGACGATCGGGTGACATCCAGAGGCCTTGAGCTGGCTGCACGGACACGTTTCGCAGAACATTGGTCAGTCGTTGCCAATGCCACCTGGAACGAGACCAATACCAGCAATGGAGCCCAGCGCGCCTACCGACCTGAATTGAGCGGCGCTCTGTCCATCCAATGGCAGAACCACCTCATTCAATCCTCACTCACCCTTCATGGTCAGTTTGATAGTGTTGACGTCACAAATGCGCCGATGCCCGACACCCATCAGGTGGACTGGACAGTTACAACAAATTTGGGTCGCGGTTTGGTCGTCAACGCTCGGGTCGAGAATCTGACTGATGAACTGGCGCCGCGTATTCGCGACTACGCTGTTCAAGGGCGAGCTGCCTACGTCGGCTTGCGATATAGCATCTAGGATCAAGATCATGACAAAGCCAACAAAAGCCACGCGCCATAAAAAAGCCATGAAAAAGCAAAAGGCCAAGGTCGATGCCACCATCGCCAGTGCCACGCTTGAACGAGGAGTAGCGGTTCTGTTAACGGGCGACGGCAAAGGCAAAACCTCTTCCGCCTTTGGCATGGTGATGCGCGCTCTGGGTTATGGCCAACGGGTGGGGGTTGTGCAATTTATCAAAGGTCAGCAGTTGTCGGGCGAGGAGCATTACCTCAAAGATCATTGCCCTGAGGTCGAGTTTTACCAAATGGGCACCGGATTTACCTGGGATACCCAGGACCGCGCTTCGGATATCGAAGCGGCAGAGCGCACTTGGGCAGTAGCCGAGGCGATGCTGGCCAATACGAACCTGGATTTGGTGGTGCTCGACGAGCTCACCTATATGCTGGCGTTCGATTACCTAGACGCTGACCACGTTATCTCCGCTATCACCGAGCGCCCGGTGGAGCAGAGTGTAGTCGTGACTGGCCGGGGGGGTGGCAGTCAACTTCGAGAGGCGATGGACACGGTGTCGGAGGTTAAAGATGTCGCCCATGCCTACCGGGAGGGCATTGCTGCCCGAAAGGGCGTGGACTTCTGAGGTGCATAGTGCCACATCCTCACTACGGACCTTCTCCTTTTCTTGGTTTGTCGCCTACAAGTTTTTGAATTCATTGTTTATGGGCCTCAGTATTGGGTCCGTCTTCACACTCTACGCTCCCCTCTCCCCAGCCACTTTTTCGGCCGGTGGCATCGGTCTCGCTCTCGCGACATTGCTTATCGCGACCCAGTACCACAGGCTGTTTAATCGGGATTGGTTTTTCCGTCTTTCTTTTCTCGTCGAGTGCGTCATTCTCTTGGGCGTGATCGCGGTTTTATTACTACCGATCGACCAGCATCTAGCCATGTTCGTATACCTTGGCTACCAGATTTCCTTCGCCTTCGGCGGCTATCTTGTTCGGTATGAAACGCTGTTGATTGCGCGGGATCAGGACCTCAAAACGATGGATGTCGCCAAGCAGATTGCCTACTTGGTTGGCATGGGGCTGGCTTGGGTAATTTACCAAGTACTGGAGTCCTATTGGTCGGTATCAACCGCCGATGGGCAGGTGCAGAGTCTGTATAAAGCCTTAGTGGTGGTGGAAATCGCTGTGCTATACGCACTCGAACGCAGTTTTCCACGGCCAGCAAAAAACGGTAAGGTATAGAGCAAAGCTACTCTGCTGAGGACTGTCTGGTGACGGATCGAATTCCCCAAAAACAAAACCCTACTAAAAATGTATCCAAGCACCTATGTCGCTGGGCTTGTACAGCAACGATTTCTATCGTTTTTGCCACCTTGCTCGCTGGCACGGCAAACGCTGACCCCCAAAGTCGGGTTGTCGAGCTTCTCGACTCAGTTCAAAGGATGAGAGGCCAAGGTCCCGTTATCGACAAAGGCGATGGCGGAGGTTCCGGTGGTGAGCCACCCGTCGATCCGGAAGCCGAAGCCAAGACTTTTTTTGAAACAGAAATGCACCCTCTTGTGTACCCCAAATGTTATCAAGCCTGCCATCAGGCGGGCGGCGCATCGGGCGGATCAGACCTTGTGCTGGTGGGTCCCGGGACCAATCAAATTGCCGCCAACAACAGCGCGTTTGTCAACTTCATCACCGTCTTTGGCTCCTCCGCCACCCTACTCACACGAATTTCCGGTGGCGGCCATCCGGGCGGCACGATATACACAAGCGGCAGCAGTCAGTATCAAGTGATTGACACCTGGACCCAGTTTTACGACTAAAGCCAGCAACCCCTCGGCTGAGTCACCGAAAGCTAGACCCATGTTGGGAGCAACCCCTTTAGTGACAGCGACGTCGATCCCCGATACAAACCCGGCAATCACTCCAACAGGTCAGGTTGCTCGGCGAGAATCACGTCGAATAGCGGTTGCGCACTAAACCAGCCCGCCAGCTCATTGCCAACTTGCTCCGCCGTGTGAAGCGCCATCCCGTGCGGGATTGAGATCGGCTCCCCGGCAGCCTCCGCCAGCAGTTGAGCTTGGCACGAGCGCTCCATGGTGACATACCACCAACAGGCCTCTTCAACCGACGCGCCAACCGTCAAATGCCCGTGATTTTGAAGAAAAATAGCTTTATGGGGCCCGAGTTTGCGCGCTAAGGCCTCGCCCTCGGTCATATCGACAACGACCCCGGTATAGCTGTCGAGTAACGTGTGGTCGTCATAAAAAGCGCAGGCATCCTGGGTGATGGGGTCCAACAAGCGACCCAAAGAGGACCAGGCTTTTCCATAGACAGAGTGAGCGTGGGCGGCCGCGGTTACCTCAGGGCGCCTTTTGTGGATGTGGCTATGAATGGTAAATGCCGCGCCGTTAAGCAAGCCCTTTCCTTCAACCACCTCCCCCTCGTGACTGACGCGAATCAAATCTGACACTCGCATTAATTTAAAGGAGCGTCCCATCGGATTCACCCAAAAGGTGTCGCTATCGATGGGATCACGCACAGTAATATGACCGGCCACGCCCTCATCAAAACCAAATTTTCCGAAGATACGAAGCGCCGCCGCAAGTCGCTGTTTTCGAAACAGCTGCTCTTCCTCGGGCTGCCGCTCGGGGACAGCACCGGGCAGGCCGTCGTCTGCCGCGTTCATGATGAGCTGGTTCACTGACTGATTCACTTGGATTCCTCGCTGTGTTGCGCAAGCCAACGCTGGTTGAAGTCTGCGGCGGCGGCCGGTAGCGCCGCCTCTGACGGTATCGCGTCATTGTTATCTCGACATGCCTGCACATAGGCTTCGAGCACCACGCCATGCCGCGGCGCCACTTCCTCCGGCTTGAGCGGATCACCACACTCAGCACACGTCACTCGAGGAGCGGTCAACTTACCACACCGCGTGTGCCAGTATGTTGTCGGAGCACCATCCTGACCGGCGAGCCACTCGTCGCCCCAATGGCTTAAGGTCAGCAGAACGGGGTATAACCCCAATCCTTTCCTGGTTAACCGGTACTCGTAGCGTACCGGTCTGTCCGTGTAGGGCACTTTGATCATAACCCCGGCGTCGACCAAACCATTCAAACGCTCGGTCAATCGATGACGGGTAACGCCAAGATTGCGGTGAAAATCGTCGAATCGGCGCGTGCCCTTGAACGCGTCACGAACAATAAGCAGCGTCCAGCGCTCGCCCACGACCGCCAAGGCCCTGGCGACCGAACACACTTGCTCGTCAATATTGTCCCACTTCACAAGCACTCCTGCCTGTTGGTCCCAAGGGATCGTCCCCATTGAAGCATATTCGGCGTACTGTCGGGCGAAATTGCTAATTTTCACGCCTATTCCTCAAATTTTCATTGACTTGATTGCACCGATGAGCATCATGGTGTCTGTACCAGTTTCGTGGGATAGAAGCCTGCCTCCAGGACCGGGATGATCCCCACCGGAGGGCTTATCGGGCACGCGGCTCAATCCACGGATTTAATAAAAGACCGACAAAACAGACAAATTAAGGGGGCCTTTCCCATGGCACTTATCAATAAATCGACCTCTTTACGCTGGGCGGTTCAAGCGGCGCTGCTGGGCTTTGCCGTGGTAGCACAAGCCCAAGACGAGGTGTTAGACAGCACCGCGGTTGAGGCTGCCGCTGAGACCAGTTCGCCGGCGGCCGCAGAGGCTCCTGTGGAAGAAGTCATTGTTACGGGCTCGCGTCTCAAACGCGATACCTTCTCAAGCATCGCTCCGCTTCAAGTCATCACGACCGAGTTTTCGAAGGAAGTCGGCCTGATTGACGCCGCCGATATTCTCCAGGGATCCACGGCGTCTACCGGCCAGCAGATTGACCTGACTTTCCAAGGCTTCGTTCTCGACAATGGACCCGCCGCCTCCACGGTTGACCTTCGTGGTCTGGGCGCCCAGCGAAACCTTATCCTGGTCAATGGGCGTCGGGTATCACCCTCGGGCGTAGAGGGCGCCCCTGCCGCACCGAACCTTAACCTGCTACCCCGCTCCCTCGTAGAGCGCTATGACATTGTGTTGGACGGCGCATCGTCGGTGTACGGATCAGACGCCATCGCGGGTGTGGTTAACGCCATTTTGCGCAAGGATTTCGATGGCTTTGAACTCGAGCTCTTTACCAACCAGCCCGAGCAGTCAGGCGGCGCCGATACCACGGTGTCTGCGGCTTGGGGTTTTAACACTGACCGCGGCGTGTTCGGCATTGGTGGCGAATATGTTGAAACCACCAAAGCGGCGCTTGGCGACAGGGATTGGACCGGCGATTGCACAAGCAATGTCGAGATCGACGAGAACGGAAACATTAGAACCGAAGATCAGTACTACGCATCAATAGGCTACCCATCCTACGGTAACTGTGCGTTCCAGTCGGTCGCTGCGCGAACCTTTATCCCGTCGATCGATATGGGGTCTATTTACTACACCCCCGGTTACTCTAACGGCGGCTGGGGCAATTTCAGTGAATCTGGCGATCCCTACACCGGGCTGGCTGCCGATGGTAACGGCGATGGCGTAGGTGATATCGATTTGCTGCAATATGATTTCAATGGCAAACCCGCAGCGCTCGACGCGGATTTGTTCCCCAAAACCACGCGCTACAACATCATGGCGTACGGGGAATACACCTTCGAAGGTGAAGCCAACATCACACCCTACTTCGAAGCCAACTACTCCTACTTCGAAGCCGAATCGAAGAGTAGCGAGGGCCAACTGTTCCCAACAGTTCCCGCAAATAACCCCTTCAACCTGTGCAACCCCAATCAGCCCAACGGCGTGGACTGCGGCCTCGCTGCTGGCGCGTATTTGGATAATCCCAGTATCGCAGCTGGCATTGCCAATGTTTATGGCCTGACTCCAGCGCAGTTCAGGGACTTTGGCATAGTGAATTTATACCCGGGAGCTCTCGGACCGGTACCCACCATCCCAATTGTATCGGTTCGAGGTGACCGGAACCGGGTGGAAACCGAGCAAACCCAAATCCGCGTCGTCGGTGGTGTGCGGGGAGATATGCCATTCCTGAATATCGGCACGCTCGATGACTGGTCTTTCGATGCCTATTTCAGCTATTCGCTCTCCGAGGGCGAATCACGTCGATTCGGTGTTCGTGAAGACCGACTCGAGTACGCGCTGGGGTACTACAGCTCAACGAGCACCCCTTGCGAGAACGATCTTGGCGTGAACCTCCGATCTGACGCCAGCGCGGGCTGCGTTCCCGTCAATATGTATGCACCCTCGCTTTACCCGGTTGGAGAAGTCGTGGGGGATTTCGGCTCGCAGGCCGAGCGGGATTACCTGTTTGACACGCGTAATTTCGACACCGAGTACGAGCAGACCATCGTTTCCGCTTACGCGACGGGCGATCTATTCGACCTGCCCGCCGGTAGCGTCGCCTTGGGCCTGGGCGTGGAGTTTCGCCGGGATGAAATTAACTCGATCCCCGATGCTGTCGCTGAGCAGGGCCTGTTCTGGGGCTTCTTCTCCGACAAAGGGGCCAAAGGCTCTCGCGACGTAAGCGAGTTCTTCGTTGAAGCGGAGATTCCCCTACTGGCTAATCTACCCTTGGCGCGAGAACTCAACGTCAACCTGTCAGCGCGTTTCACCGATGACGAGTACTACGGAGACAATACCACCGAGTCGATAAAAGTGGGTTGGCGTCCGGCGGATTCACTGCTCATCAGGGGAACCTGGGGTACCGCTTTCCGAGCACCCAACCTGCGTGAACTGTTCCTCGGCGGCTCCACCGGATTCCTGAATGTGGGAGACCCCTGCTATGTCCCCGAGACGGCGATCGACAACCTGACAGGGGAATACAATCCCGCTAACGATAAACGCGATCAACTGATCCTGGACAACTGCCGCGCAACCGGTGTTGATCCGACACTGGCCAATAACGGCGGCTTCAACACCTACAGCGTGGAAGTGCAACAAGGCGGGTCGCTGGAGCTTGATCCCGAAGAATCCGATTCCTGGACCATTGGCTTTTCCTATGAGCAGGACTTCAGCAACAAGTTTGACCTGTCTTTTGGTATGACATTCTCCGAAATTGAGATTACCAACACGGTGATCGAACCCAGCACCGGCTTTATCATTGGCGACTGCTATACCGATGAAGCGGGTACAGGTGCCAGCGTTTTCTGTAGCCGCATTACGCGAGACTTCAGTGACCCCACCGATCCCCAAATCATCTTTATGGACCTGGGCTTCATTAACCGCGATAAAGAAACCTACCGCGGCATTGATTACAACCTGTTCTTTAAAGATCAGATTAATATCGGCGTGCCCATTGATTTGAGCCTGAACCTGACCGCGACCAAACTGGTGGAGCGCTCAACGCTATTTACCAATCCCGATGGCAGCGTCGACCAGGAAGGTTATAAAGGTGAGTGGGGTTTCCCCGAATGGCGAGCGCAAGCCGCGCTTCGTCTTGAGTGGGACCGCTGGGCGTTTACCTGGGAAACCCGGTTCACCGACGACGTTGACACCGATCCGGACGCCGTGGACGACTTCGACTCAATCAATGGGTTTTCCGACACCTGTCTGGGCCCACCGGATGACGTCCTCTGTCGCGACTACGCCAGAGCGGAAGATTACTTCCGTCACAGCACGTCGCTGTTCTACAGAGCTGACACGTGGAGTTTAGGCGCGGGTATCCGCAACGTCTTCAACGAAAAGCCACCGGTTGTGGATGGCTCGGAGGTACTCTCGTACAGCAACACGCCGATTGGCTACGGCTACGACCTCCAAGGTAGAGTCTTCTTCCTCGATGCCTCTTACCGATTCGGCGGTGGTAATTAAGCCCAGCCCTCTGTACGACATAAAAAAAGGCGT
The DNA here is from genome assembly GCA_965658055.1 of Luminiphilus sp. GTDB lineage: Bacteria > Pseudomonadota > Gammaproteobacteria > Pseudomonadales > Halieaceae > Luminiphilus. The sequence goes on from CBFHQV010000012.1 coordinate 38,256, forward strand.
GCCCAGCACGCCTTTTTTTTCTCTATAGTTAACCCTAGCCCGCCAGGACTTGTTCGATGAGACTTTTTATAGCACTTCTCCTTTGTACGCTTGTCAGTCCACTGACCCTTGCCGAGCCGTACCCCCTCGACTACTGGGCACGACGATCTGCCATCAGTAACGTTGAGCTGTCCCCGACGGGGGACAATCTGGGCTTGCTAAAAATCCCAGCCCGCGGGGAAAACCCCGTTATCGAGGTCTATGACACGAATGATCTGTCAGCTGAGCCTTTTCGCGTTAATGCCAACCCCATGGAAATCGTAAGTTTTTCTTGGGTAGACGATAACAACCTCGTGTTCAGAGCGCGCCAACAAGTGCGGGACAAAATAGATGGCTTTAACGAAGGGATTTACGAGTATCGAATCGCTCTCGTAGACGTCAAGAAAAAGGAACTCGAGGCTTTCGATGAGCGCGACCCATTCATCGTCAGCGTGCTACCCGATAAACCGGGAAAAATCTTGATCTCTTTTTCCGAGGGCGGCAAAGATGGTGTTGGAGCCAAAGTGCAGGCTGCCTTCAGGCCGAGAGCCTATTGGGAGTTCGATCTCAAGAGAGGCACAAAAAAGCTACTGGTACGAGGCAAGATTTCCCTCGGCAACATCGACTTTGATGAAGCGGGGAACCCTATTTTAGCCCGCGGCTTTGACATTAATTCCGGTGAGTTTATTTGGTACTGGCGCGAACCCGGAGAGGATAACTGGCTCGAATTTTATCGGCAGAGCGAGGATAGTTTCGAGGACTTTACAGTTTACGGCCCAGACCCCGAGGTGCCCGGCAACTTCATCGTCAGCGCCAACAACGGCGCAGACACGACCGGTCTGTGGTCATTTAATGCTACGACCAAAAAATTCCAGGAGCTGCTCTACCAGCGGAAGGACGTGGATATCTGTGGCGTGAAGTATCACAGCAACTCTTGGACTCATAGTGACGTCATTACCGGCGTAGGCTACTGCAAAGACAAAATACACGGGGAATTTTTCGATGCCGAGGAAGGAGCCCTGCACCGACAGCTGGAGCAACTGATACCCAACGCTCACTACGGCACTATCACCAGCCGCTCTCGGGATGGCAACTCCATGACCATCCGCAATGTCGGGCCACGGGACCCAGGCACCCACTACCTTATCCACCAAGGCAAGCTACAACTCATCGGCAGCCAGCGGCCTTATTTTGAGCCCGCAGAACTGGCGGACGTGCGCTATATCACCTATCCCGCGCGAGATGGCGAGTCGATTCCGGGCTACCTCACGATACCCCATGGCAAACCGCCCTTCCCATTGGTGGTATTGCCCCATGGAGGCCCTTTTGTCAGGGAAACCATCCTCTTTGATGAGTGGGCTCAGTTGCTTGCCAACAACGGGTATTTGGTGCTCCAACCCCAGTACCGTGGCTCTCGAGGTTACGGCCAACGCTTTTATCAAATAGCCTTCAACGCAGGGGGACAAGGTGGCTACAAAATGCAGGATGATAAGGACGACGGCGTCGCCTATTTGATCAAGGAAGGCCTCACTGAGGCAGGTAACGTCGCGATGTTCGGCTGGTCCTATGGTGGCTATGCGGCCCTCGTCGCGGCCTCAAGAACGCCGCAAGCCTATCAATGTGTCATCGCCGGTGCCGCGGTAACCGACCCCGAGATGCAGGTTAACTACTACCGCTACCAGCTCAGAGGAGCAGGAAAGATAGAGCAGCTGGCGATGTGGGATGACAGTATCTCCCCGCTTGAGGAGGTCGAAAAGGTCAACGTGCCCATCCTGCTTATTCATGGGGATGTAGATCAGCGCGTGCCTTTGGATCATGCCGAGAAGTATCGTGACGCCCTTGTTGAAGCTGCCAAGCCACACACCTATCTGGAGCTCGAGGGTGCGGACCACTTCTCCAATACCCTGTTCTACCATCACAAGCTCGCACTTTATGAGGCTATGCTCGGGTATCTTTCCAATGATTGCGGCCTCAAAACCGGGGCCGCTCAAACCCTCGCGCAAACCGACCAGTAAGGAGTCGAGGAGCGGCTCGCAACATCAAACCCCATGCGGAAAAACTGCGGCGAGGCTGTTATAACCCCCGAATTGAGCCGTGCGCATTACCTCCGACCAAAAAAACCCCGGGGCATGCCACCGGGGTTTATGACGGTCTCAGGGATCAACCAAACTGATTCATGGTGTTGTCGTCGCCGGCCGCTTTGAGCGCCGCATCCCCCGAGAAGTACTCTTTGTGGTCATCGCCCATATCAGAGCCCGCCATATTCTGGTGCTTGACGCAGGCGATGCCTTGACGGATTTCTTTGCGCTGAACGCCCGCAACATAACCAAGCATGCCAGCGTCACCGAAGTATTCCTTGGCCAGATTATCGGTGGAAAGCGCCGCCGTGTGGTAGGTCGGCAAGGTGATCAGGTGATGGAAAATACCTGCCTCTCTGGCCGCATCAGCCTGGAAAGACTGAATCCGACGATCCGCCTCGAGTGCTAATTCACTGTCATCGTATGACGCGTCCATCAGGTTCGCGCGGTCATAGTTAGATACATCCTGCCCCGCCTCAGACCAAGCGTCGAACACCTGCTGGCGGAAGCTTAACGTCCAGTTAAAAGAGGGACTGTTGTTGTAAACCAACTTCGCTGATGGCACCGCCTCGCGAATCCGGTTAACCATACTCGCTATTTGACCTACGTGAGGCTTTTCAGTTTCTATCCAAAGTAGATCCGCCCCATTCTGCAACGATGTGATGCAGTCGAGGACAACCCGATCTTCACCCGAGCCTTTCTTGAACTGGAACAGGCCTGACGGGAGCCGAGCAGGCTTGAGCAGTTTGCCGTTCGCCTTAACGACCACGTCGCCATTGGCAATATCCTCAGCGCTTTCGATGTACTCGCCATCAAGAAAACTGTTGTACTTGTCACCCAGATCTCCGGGCTCGTTGGTCACGGCAATTTGCTTGGTCAGACCAGCACCCAGGGAGTCGGTCCGCGCGACGATCACGCCGTTGTCCACGCCCAGCTCGAGGAAGGCATAGCGAATTGCTCTGATTTTGGCGAGGAAGTCTGCGTGGGGCACGGTAACCTTACCGTCTTGATGGCCACACTGCTTCTCGTCGGACACCTGGTTCTCGATCTGGATGGCACAGGCCCCCGCCTCGATCATCTTTTTGGCCAGCAGGTATGTCGCCTCTTCGTTACCAAATCCCGCATCGATATCGGCGATGATCGGCACCACATGGGTCTGAAATTGATCAATTTGCTTGGTAAGGCTTTGCACCTCGACCTCATTCCCGGCCTTTTTCGCCGTGTCCAACTGGCGGAACAGGCCGCCAAGTTCACGAGCGTCAGCCTGTCGAAGAAAAGTGTAAAGCTCCTCAATGAGCCCGGGCACCGAGGTCTTCTCGTGCATCGACTGGTCGGGCAACGGGCCGAAGTCCGAGCGAAGCGCCGCTATCATCCAGCCGGACAGGTAAAGATACTTTTTATCGGTGGTCCCGAAATGCTTCTTGATTGAAATCAGCTTCTGCTGACCTATAAAACCATGCCAGCATCCCAATGACTGGGTATAACTGGCGGTGTCGGCATCGTAAGCTGCCATATCGGCCCGCATCAAATCAGCGGTATAGCGCGCGATGTCGAGCCCGGTCTGAAAACGATTTTGTAATTTCATGCGAGCGGCATACTCGGGACTGATGTCAGCCCAAGCCGCGCCCTGTTGTGTGACAACGCCGTCTAAGGCCTTGATGGTGTCGAGATAGAGTCCCATGGTGATCCCTCATGCTGATAAGCGTACTGGCCGAAGCCCTGTCTAAACAGGCGGCAGTCTACGGAATTCGAGGGTATTTTTAAAATAAATAGGTAGTATTACAGTCATTCACAAAAAGAATGGCTAGCGGCGCTTTTTCTGGCTCTTTTTCTTCTCGGCTTTCTTGATGTGGGACATAAGGCGCCGCCGCCGCTGGACTTGGCGCTGGGTCAACTTATTGCGCTTGCCGGCATAGGGGTTCTCCCCCGTCTTCAGCTGGATACGAATCGGCGTCCCGTGGAGCTGCAGCACTCGACGAAAGGTCTTCTCTAAATAGCGCGCATAACTCGCTGGCAAGGCCTCGGTTTGAGACCCATGAATCACCACGATGGGCGGATTTTGCCCTCCTGCGTGGGCGTAACGAAGCTTGATCCGACGACCATTTACCAGCGGTGGTGGGTGAGACGCCACTGCATCTTCCAAAATACGGGTTAATTTGTTGGTGCTCAGCGTCATGGTCGCCGATTGATGGGCCTGATGAATCGAGTCGTACAGATGCCCCACCCCGGTACCATGGAGAGCGGAAATAAAGTGAATATCCGCGTAATCCACAAACTGTAAGCGCCGATTGAGCTCGGTTTTGATCCAATCGCGTTCGTCGGCGTCAATCCCATCCCACTTGTTAAGCGCAACGACCAGGCCCCGACCTGCGTCGATACACTGGCCAAGCAAATGGAGGTCCTGCTCGACAATACCTTCGTGGGCATCCATCAAAAGTATGGTGACATGGGCATCAGCAATCGCCTTCAGAGTTTTGACGATGGAAAATTTCTCCACCGACTCGCGCACATTTTTACGACGCCGCACCCCGGCAGTATCGATCAGCGTATAAGCTTGCCCGCGCCGCTCATAATCGATGTAGATACTGTCACGAGTCGTTCCCGGTTGGTCAAAAACGACCACCCTGTCCTCGCCAAGCAGCCGATTGACGAGGGTTGATTTGCCGACATTAGGCCGCCCAATCACCGCAATACGGATGGCACCGTCTGTTTCGGGTGCTGTGGCTTCCTCGATGGGTAGTGGCGCCAGTACCTCGCTGATAAGACGGTGCACGCCCCGGTTGTGAGAAGCAGCAATGGTGTGGAGATCACCGACCCCCAGTCGATAAAAATCGCTGGCGGCGACGTCTTCCCCCACGCCATCAATCTTGTTGACCACCAGATGAAACGACTTCTCTTTCTGGCGCAGCGCCTTGACCAGCGCTTCATCTCCCGGATGAAGGCCTTCCCGTCCATCCACCATCAACAGGACCACGTCGGCTTCGTCGATAGCCATCATCGACTGCCCGGCCATTGCCGCGTCGATACCGAATTCATTGCCCGAAATACCGCCGGTGTCGATCACGATATAGGGGATGTCACCCAGCTTGCCATCGCCGTACTTTCGATCCCGGGTCAGGCCCGCAAAGTCTGCCACCAAAGCATCCCGTGAACGGGTAAGCTGATTAAACAGGGTGGACTTGCCGACATTGGGTCGTCCTACCAAGGCGATGACGGGCGGCATAATTCAGTCTTTGGGTGCGATTGTGTAAGCGGCGAGCTTACCACCATTACCATAGACGTAGAGAGTGTTACCGCTGGCAATCATATCGGCGCGTGCACCGTCGCCATCAGCGCGCGTGCGTCCCAATATTTCACCGTCGACTTGAGAGAGGATATGTAAATAGCCCTCGAAGTCCACCACCGCCAGATAACTCGATACGGGCGTCGGGCGCGACAAACCCCGATATCCCAACTCAATATTTTGCCACCGGATGCCTTGCCCGTTGCGCAGGAAAGCGGAAATGGTGCCGTCTTGGTCAGCGGTGTAGACATTGCCGAAACCGACACTGACGCCAGACACCGAGGACACGTTGCGCTGCCATATTTTGCGACCCGTTCGCGGATCAACCGCCGCAACCCGGCCCTGATAGCTCGCCACATAGAGTTCAGCGCCCTGCAACGTCATGGAGCCGTCAATATCGACGATCCGCTCGATCTCTGAACGACCCTGGGGTATTGCGATGCGCGCCTCCCAGGCAACATTGCCGCTGTTCTGATCTATCGCCAAGACCTTGCCATCGGCGAATCCTGCAATCACCAACTGCCCGAGAATAATAGGTGTCGAGGTCCCGCGGAGGGTCAACACCGGGACGTCACTCAAATGGGCCCAGCGTCGATCACCTGTCTCGTAGTCGAATGCGATCAGCTTACCGTCATAAGTCTGCGCCACCACCAGATCGCCGTTACCCTGGGGCGCAGAAAGCACCTCTCCGCTCACCGACGCGCGCCAGAGCTCCGAGCCATTCGCCGCATCGAGTCGCAAAACGAGACCGTTGGCAGCTCCCACGAACAGGGAGCCATCGTGAAAACCGACACCCCCCGAGAGCGGCAAATCAAGATTCGTTTTCCACTGCACTTTTCCGGTGTCGGCGTTTAGCGCGAAGACATCGCCGTCAGCCGACGCCACGTAGAGCAGATCCCCAACCAATACGGGAGTGATTTTATACAAGCCGTCGCCCTGACCATCGCCAATCGACTTTGACCACCGCTTGCTGAACTTGATTTGCTGCTGAATATCTTTCAGCTCGACCGGCGCGGTGGGGTCGTACTCGTCTTCCTCAAACCAACCCGTAATCGTCTCGCAGCCACTTAACGCCGGCAGCGCAAGCATCATAACCATCAGCGCCCGTGCCCGAAATTTCATGAGGCCGCCTCTTCGGTAGCCGCCAGGCGGGCTTCCAGACTGTTAATTTTGATGTCGAGGATGCCCGGCGGATTGCCCAGGGCCAGCAGCGCGGCGCGAGCCTCCAAGTAGGCATCGAGAGCCTCCTGATCCCTGCCCGCTGCCATATGAATATCACCACGGGCTATCGCATAGGCGGCGGGATAAGCACCAGCGCCGGCCTCAAGGATCGCGAGAGCGCCCCCGTCATCATCCTGTGCCGCCAAGACGCGAGCAAGCCGCAGTTGGATCAGCTGCCCAAGCTCGGACTGAGCCCCCGCCTTGGCCAAGGCCCAGCGCAATTCTCCCTCCGCCTTGTCCAGATCTCCCGCTGCCACATCGAGCGCGGCAACGCGCATCGCTGCAAATTGTGCATAAGCGGAGCCACTAAAATCGTTTTTCAATAGGTCAGCAAGCTCGCGCGCGTCATCTTCGGCGCCCGCCACGGTAGACGTCAACAGCTGCTGCATCGACTCCCAGACTTCCGACGCCTGCTCTGCCTGACTCACAGTCCATCCCTGGTACTGCTGCCACCCCACGGTGCCCGCTACCGCAAGCGCTACTGCAACGAGGGTGCTCTTGCCGTTTTCATCCCACCATCGCTTAAGTGCTTCGATCTGTTCATCATCTTCGAGATGATCTGCCATGCCCTGCTCCTGCTCAATCCTGACTTAACTGTTGACTCAAATAGGTCACCAGTTGGTTATCCGCTACGGTCACTTGCTCGCCGCCGCTGCGTAATGGCTTCACCGTTACCTCGTTATTGCTGACCTCGGTCTCGCCATAGACAAGTGCAAAGGCAGCGCCACTTTTATCCGCGCGCTTGAACTGACTCTTGAAACTGCCGCCACCCAAGTGCATCTGAATAGACCAGCCGGGTTTGTGCTCCCGCAGTGCTTCTATCCTCGACAGCGCGTGTTTTTGCGCGGCGTCGTCCGCAACAACCACGTAAAGGTCTGAAGAATGCTCGCCATCGGTCCCCAGGCTCTCCACCAACAAAGCTAAGCGCTCCAAACCAATTGCGAATCCGGCACCCGGGGTATCGCGGCCACCGAATTGTCCAACCATTCCATCATAACGTCCACCGCCACACACTGTGCCCTGAGCCCCCAGCGCGGTGGTCGTCCATTCAAAGACCGATTTATTGTAGTAATCCAGTCCTCGCACCAGACGCTGATTAACACGGTATTCGAGGCCCGCACTCTCAAGCAGCTCACACAGTCGCTCAAAATCCTCTCGCGATGCATCATCGAGGTAAGCGTAGAGTTCGGGTGCCTCGGCGAGAAGTGCTTGGGTGTCGGGATTCTTGCTATCCAAAATACGCAATGGATTGGTGGTCAAACGACGCTGGCTATCTTCATCCAGTGCGGTTTTGTGACCCTCAAGGTAAGCGACCAGCCCTTCCTTATACTTAGCCCGCGCCTCCGGACTTCCAATGGAATTGAGCTCGAGGGTCAACAAATCGCCCACCCCCAAGGCTCGCCACATGGCGCGCCCCAGCAGCAGGAGTTCAACATCGAGATCCGGTGTGCCAACACCAAAGGCTTCAACCCCCACTTGGTGGAATTGGCGCTGCCGACCCTTCTGCGGTCGCTCATACCGAAACATCGGTCCCATGTACCAAAGCTTCTGGGGTGTGCTGATCAGGTTGTGCTGTACCGCTGCCCTAACACACCCGGCGGTGCCCTCGGGGCGAAGCGTCAAACCGTCGCCATTGCGATCTTCAAAGGAGTACATTTCTTTTTCGACGATGTCAGTGACCTCGCCGATCGATCGCGCAAATAGCCCTGTGGATTCTATGATGGGAAGGCGGATCTCGTTGTACCCATAGGACCCCAGCACCGCCGCAAGGGTTTTCTCGATGTACTGCCACCGCGTGGTATCTTGGGGCAGGATGTCGACCATCCCGCGTACAGCTCGGTAATCCGTCATGACTGTTCCGTTAGCTGCTGCGCGCGATGGTGTTGGCGTCAGCTGCAGCACGCGCCGCTTCTAACCCGGCGGCTCTCTCACGAATCACTGACTCGAGGTGATCAACAAAGTCCTGATTACTGACTTTATGATCGGGCTCGCCATTGAGATAAATCAAATTGTTAGGGGTCGCACCGGTGAGACCGACGTCGGCCTCCCGGGCCTCACCAGGACCATTCACGATACACCCGATGACGGCCACATCCATTGGCGTACGAATATCCTCAAGCCGGCGCTCCAACTCATTCATGGTGCCGATGACATCAAAGTTCTGCCGCGAGCAGCTCGGACAGGCGATAAAGTTAATGCCGTTGGCGCGCAGCTTGAGACTTTTGAGAATTTCAAAACCCACCTTCACTTCTTCCACCGGATCGGCGGCGAGCGAAATACGGATCGTGTCACCAATGCCATCCATCAGCAGCATGCCAATACCCACGGCAGATTTAACGGTGCCGCCGCGAAGGGCCCCTGCTTCGGTGATACCCAAGTGCAATGGCTGCTCGATCTTGGTGGCTAACATCCGATAAGCATCTACGGCCATAAAGACCTCGGAGGCTTTCACACTCACCTTAAAATCCGGAAAATTGTGGCGATCGAGAATGTCTACATTGCGCATAGCAGACTCAACCAGCGCTTCGGCGGTGGGTTCCGGGTATTTGCGCAGGAGCTCTTTACCCAAGGACCCGGCATTAACGCCGATGCGAATCGGTATCTGCCGATCCTTACACACCGCAATGACCTCACGCACTTTCTCTTCCCGCCCTATGTTGCCGGGATTGATTCGGAGACAGTCGACACCGTACTCCGCTACCTTCAGGGCGATGTTGTGGTCAAAATGAATATCCGCCACCAAGGGCACAGAGACTTGGGCTCGAATAGCTTTAAATGCCTCGGCGGCCTCCATACTCGGGACCGACACTCTGACGATGTCAGCACCAGCATCCGCAATGGCATTGACCTGACCGACCGTCGCCTCGACATCACAGGTTTCGGTGTTAGTCATACTCTGCACAGCAATGGGTGCGTCACCGCCCACGGGCACCTTGCCGACCATGATTTGGCGACTCACGCGACGCTTGATTGGCGATGGTTGATTCATGTCAGCGACCAGTCCGGTTTTTTGGTTATTGTAACCCCTGCCGGGCTTTCCATGCTTGATATTCTGGGGAGTCGGGATAGCGACTTCTCAGCGCCAGTTCATAGCTAC
>CBFHQV010000013.1:0-47391 GCA_965658055.1 Luminiphilus sp.
TAATTGGCCTGATCAAAGGGTACTGTTAAACGCACCGCCATCAAGTAACACGTTCTGACCAATCATAAACGCGGCATGCTGCGAGCACATGAAAGCGCATGTCGCACCAAATTCTGCCGCAGTTCCGTAACGCGCTGCTGGAATACCCGCCTGACGACGTGCTCGAACTTGCTCTACAGACTCTTTTGTCTTCGAGGCCTCAAAGCTATCGAGACCGATTGTTCGGTCAGTCGCATGAAGGCCTGGCAACAGATTATTGATTGCTACGCCCTGACTCGCGACATCTCTGGCGATTCCCGCGACAAATCCTGTCAGTGCTGCTCTCGCCGTATTGGACAATCCCAGCACGCCAATGGGTTGTTTTACTGAGACGCTGGTGATGTTGACCACCCGACCCCAGCCACGATCACACATAGCCGGCACGGTTTCTTTCATCAGAGCAATGGCCGAATAGGCATTGGCCTCAAAGGCCGCCAGGAAATCATCGTGATGCCAATCCCGCCAATTGCCCGGCGGGGGGCCTCCAGCATTATTGACCAGGATATCCAACCGGCCCGCCGCAGAGAGGACAGCCTGGCGCCCTTCAGTCGTGGTCACATCAGCGGCAATAGTGGTCACCGGCACGCCATAAGTTGTCCGGATGTGCGCGGCAGTAGCCTCGAGCGCCTCGCTTGAGCGGGCATTAAGGACAAGTTCTACCCCGGCTGCGGCCAGCGCCTCGGCGCAACCTCGCCCAAGCCCTTTGGAACCGGCGCACACCAGAGCTCTTTTTCCTGTGATACCTAAATCCATGGGATCTCTCCAAAACTCACCCAGCCATGACAAAAACCGACTAGCAACTGCCCAACATTGCCCGCGAATAACCGAGCCACACCATAAAGGATCACGTACAATGCTCCAAGAACCGATTGAACCCAGCCTATCCATCATTAAAAGCTGCAAAAGCCCTACGCATAACCCAAGCGCTGAGTTTACAGACCCAACAAAGAGGCGACCGGAGAGGTTGATACCGTGATTGCGTTTACACTGAATGGACAAAAAGTCGAATTTGCGGGGGATCCAGAGACACCCCTGTTGTGGGTGGTCAGGGACAGCTTCAAGCTCAAGGGGTCCAAGTTTGGTTGCGGCGCCGGTCTGTGCGGGGCGTGCACCATGCATCTCGACGGCAAGGCGATCAAGACCTGCGTTTTGCCTGTCACCACAGTGGCAGGCAAGGCGGTGACAACGATCGAAGGGCTGGCAGCAGACCAAGATCTACATCCGCTACAGGAAGCCTGGATAGCCTACAACGTACCCCAGTGCGGCTACTGTCAAAGCGGCCAGATTATGGCGGCCGCGGCACTGCTCGAAGAAACACCGACGCCCTCCTCCGCCGACATCGACCGCGCATTATCAGGCAACATCTGTCGCTGTGGTTGCTACCCGCGCATCAAGGCCGCCGTTCTTGCGGCGAGCAACAATGAAGCCCCCGGCGGGGAGGATGAGCTAGCCTTATTCTATGACGCGACAGGGCAAGGGGGCCGAGCATGACGACTCTCTCCCGACGGCGTTTTTTAAAAACCTCTGCGCAGGCCGGTGGCGGCCTGATCGTCGCCATTCATTTACCCGGGTGCGCTTTTGGTGGTGCGCTACCAATCGATGTAGCCGATGACGGCTTCGTCCCCAATGCGTTTTTACAAATCACGCAAAACAACGAGATCATTTTCTATTGCCCCAGCGATGAAATGGGTCAGGGCATACGCACCGGCCTGGCGACGGTCATTGGCGAAGAGTTGGACGTCCACCCGGCGTCGATGACGGTGATGTCCGCTGGTTCCCATGAGGATTACAACAATCCCGAGTACGCCATGCAGCTCACCGGAGGCTCTAACGCTGTTCGCGCGTTTTATCTGCCCCTGCGTCAAATCGGTGCCGACACCCGCGCTCTGATTCTTCAAGCCGCGGCCCAAGACCTCGGCATACCGCCCTCACAACTGACAACCCGTAATGCGACCGTTATCGCAGGGGATCGGCATTACCCCTATGGCGACTTCCTGGTGACTGCAAGCTCGCTCCCGCTCCCCGAAAATACGGCGCTCAAAAACAGCCGCGACTTTCAGTTTATTGGCCAGGAGATGACCCGGGTTGATGCCCGTGAAAAAGCGACCGGTGAAGCAATTTTTGGCCTCGATATCGATGTGCCCGATCAGGTAGCCGCCGTCGTCATAAGGCCCCCTGTCGCAGGAGCATCGGTAACGTCTTTTGATCCCGCCGGGGCACTGGCGTCGCCGGGTGTCCTTCAGGTTGTTGAAATTTCAAGTGGCATCGCCGTGGTGGCGGACAGCTACTGGCAGGCGAACAGGGCCGCCCAACGGTTACAAGTCACCTGGGATAATCCAGCCCTCAGCGCCGTGTCCTCTGACTCCATGCGAGCCGACCTGGCGGCGGCACTGCGTGATGGTAATCACGCGGTAACAGAAGATGCCGGTGACATAGACAACGCACTCACAGCAGGGGCGCCTCCATCCGAGACGGTTATACACAGTGCCGAGTACTTTGCCCCCCTGCTGGCGCATGCGCCAATGGAACCGGTAAATGCCACCCTGCGACTGCGCAACGGCGAAGCAGATCTGTGGACTGGCGTTCAAGCGATTGGTGCGGCACAAGGATTGATTGAGCGCATTACCGGATATCCGCGGGAAAACATCCGGGTACACAATCAATATCTCGGTGGCGGCTTTGGTCGACGGGCATCGTTGACGCACATCATTGAAGTCACGGAAATCGCGCTAGCGGTGAACAAGCCCGTGCAGCTGGTTTGGTCTCGAGAGGATGACCTCAAACACGGCCTCTATCGCCCCGCATCCCTGATGCAGCTCAGTGCAGCGGTCGATAATACCGGGCGCATCTCGGGGTGGCGTGCCAAACGCGCTGGCGGCAACTTGACGCCGGACTATATGCGCAACTCTCTGCCCGCCCTCATGCCAAATTTACCGGAGTTTGTCCTCGCAGGACTGACCGCAGCCACCGATTACTGGCTATCGCGCTGGAGTATCGATGGCTCTAGCGTCGAGGGCCTCCATGAAACCTACGATCTGCCCACACGGCAAATTAGCCACGTGACGGTAGATCATGGATTGCCCCTTACCTTTTGGCGCTCTGTCGGCCACTCCTATACTGGTTTTGCCGTAGAGTCGATGATGGATGAACTCGCGGAGGCCGCCGATATAGACCCCGTTGTATTCCGCCTCAAGCAGCTCGAGAGCAAGCCCCGTATGTACGGGGTGGTCGCCAAGGCAGGCGAGTTGATGAATGCGATGTCCGTGCCTGAGGGTCACTTTCTCGGATTTGCCGCACACTCTTCCTTCGCTACCGACGTGGCGCAGATTGCCGAGGTGTCGGTGACTGACAACAAAATAAAAGTCCATCGCGTCACCTGCGTGGTGAACTGTGGCACAGCCGTCAATCCCGACATCATTCGCGCGCAGCTCGAGGGATCGGTAATGTTCGCGCTCACCGCGACCCTGCACGGGAAAATTGATCTCGCGGAGGGTGCAATCGTGCAGAGCAACTTCCACGACTACCCGATTTTAAGAATGGATGAAGCGCCTGAGGTCGATGTATTCATCATGCCCAGTGACGAAAAGCCAACGGGCATCGGTGAGCCGGGGGTACCACCGCTGGCACCGGCCGTCGCTAACGCAGTTTATCGCGCCAGCGGTCAACGCCTGAGAGAACTACCCCTACGGCTTGCCTAGGGCGTTACAATCGGAAACGTCGTATCGGGTGGATCCAACAAGGCGAGTAGCGCGAGCATATCTATCAGGCTACCCTCGAACTCAAGCGCCTCTGTGGTCAGCAACTCCCGGAAGGAAACCTGCTTGGTCAGGATACCAATCAACAGGGACCTCGTGACTCGCAGGGTCGCGTTGGCAGTTTCCCTGGGAGGCGACTCCCGATGGCGCATGACCCCGTTGTGTACAACCACCACAAAATGACGGTCTGTGTCGGTTAGCTGAATGTTGACGACTAGATCCTTACCACTTGCGGCCGGTCCATCAATGGTGGCCGCAATGAGTTCCAGAAACCGCTCGATGGGCGTCGCCGCCAACAGGCCACGAACCAGCCCCGTAGGCAGAGGCTCCTCGGGCGCGCCATGACGCAATTCGAAGGCACCGGTGAGGTATTCGTCTCGCCAAGGCCCGGATTCCGCTTGATAGCCGAGTTGATCGTAGGTGTTAGCCAGCAGAGCCTTGGCCGATACATTCGCCGGGTCGGCGAATACCGCGTGATTTAGCAGCTCTGCCGCCCACCGATAATCGCCGCTGTCGTACGCGGAGATCGCGAGTTGTTGCAGCGCTTGGGTTCCCCCCAACGCCTCTACATAGCGTGTTGCACGGTCGGTCACCGGCAGTGGATCGAGAGAGGCCGGGTTGCCGTCATACCAACCAAAGTAGAACTGGTAAACAGCTTTGGCATTATGCTTTACCGTGCCGTAGTAATCGTGAATGTGCAGCGCCTGCTGTAACTCCTCGGGTAACTCAATTGCCTCGGCAATTTCAGTGGGCGTCAAACCCAGCCCAGCAAGTCGCAACGTCTGATCGTGAATGTATTTATAAATATCACGCTGCTTTTCCAGAAAATCGGTGGCATTTTCTGCACCCCATACAGGCCAGTGATGGCTGTTAAAAATCACCTCAGTAGCGGGAAAATGATGCAGCGCGTCGTCGATAAAACCGCTCCACTTCAACGCATCGCGTACCTTCGCACCACGTAGCGTGTAGAGATTATGAAGATTGCGCGACACCAGCTCGGCGCCACAAAAAGCCCGACTTTTGGGCAGGTAAAAGGTGATTTCGGCCGGCGCTTCACTGCCCGATACCGTCTGGAAAATAAAATCCACCCCATCAATGCGATGACGCTCCAAAGCGTCTCGAATAATTAGCGACGGCGCCGCAATCGCCACCTGACCAAGGGCCGGCTGCTTGCCCAGGCCTGACCCAACGTGTCCTCGATCGCCGCGCGCGAGACGGCGGCCGTACATGTAATCGGCGCGGCGGGTCATGGTCTGCCCCACCAGCACCATTTCGCTGGTGGCCTCCGCCATGAACCCGAGCGGTGCGATTACCGCTACGTCCCCCGAGGCTACTGCCTCCGGGGTCACCACGCCAAACACCCCACCGAAGTGATCGACGTGGCTGTGGGTGAAAATCACCGTCGTGACGGGCCGACGGGGCAGGTGCTCATGAGCAAACGCAAGAGCCGCCGCAGCGGTCTCTTCGCTGGTTAAGGGGTCGACAACAATCCACCCGGTGTCACCGCTAATCAAGGTCATATTGGCCAGATCAAAACCACGGATTTGATAAATCCCGGGCACAACTTCAAACAGACCACGCCGATTGTTGAGCCCCGCTTGACGCCACAGACTTGGATTAACCGAAAGCGGTGCCGGCCCATCGATAAAATCGTAGGCATTGGCATCCCAGGCAATGCTGCCATCTACACCCGTAATCAACAGATTATCCGCCGCCGCAAGTAATCCGCGCTCAGCGTCGGCATCGTCGTCAGCGCCGATGTTGTCCAGAAATGCTTGGACTTGTGCGTGTCGCCCGGCGGTGTGGACTGAAGGCGCCACATGCCCCATCGCATCAGCGGAGTCCTCTCGCGGTATTGGCTCGTTGCCAGAATCGCAAGCCGCCAGCGACAGCAAGACCAATGCACCACACAATGACCCAGACAGTTTCATTAGATGGCTGACATCCCGCCATCCACGGCGATCGCCTGCCCATTCATGAAGCTGTTTGCCGGTGACATCAGCATCAGCATCACGGTCACTATTTCCTGCGGATCACCCATGCGTGCCATCGGCGAGTTGGCAGCCATACCCTTGACTCGCGCTGCAAAGTCCTCGTCCTGCGTGACCAGGGGGGTCGGTGAGAAATAGGGACATATGGCATTGACCCGCACACCGTGACGCGCAAACTCGCAAGCGGCAGTCTTCGTGAGCCCCACAACGCCATGTTTGGCAGCGGCGTAGGGCCCGAGCAGTGGCGCACCGCCAATCCCCGCCATCGAGGAGACGTTGAGAATAACGCCGCCCTTGGGATCCTGTGCCAGCATTTGGCGGATGCCGTGTTTGATCCCAAAAAATACACCCTTGGTGTTGACGTTGTAATTGAGATCAAGTTCTTCCTCGGTCACCTCGGTCAGAAGCTTGGGAGGCGACCCCAACCCCGCGTTGTTCACAAGAATGTCGAGCCTTCCATACTCGGCTTGGGCAGCGCTGATCATTCCCGCCACGTCATCCTCGCGGGTAACATCACACACAAGAGCTGTGTGGTCGCCTGACAAAGCACTTGCAACTTGTCTTAGCGCTTCCTCGTTGACATCACTTAACACCAGCTTGGCGCCAGACGCCGACAAGGTCTCGGCCAGTAATTTTCCGAAGCCACTACCGGCACCGGTAATGGCGATCACTTGTCCCTCAAAATTATCCAGCTGAACCACGCAAAACCCCTCTCGCTGATGTGTTGAATCGTCGACGTTGAACGCAACAACCGATAGTTACCGGCCTTTCCAGACCGGCGCACGCTTCTCGGCAAAGGCCGTCGCACCCTCTATGGCGTCCTCACTGGTAAATACCGGATTCAATATCTCCTGCTGCTTGCCAAACATCTCGCCTGTTGACCAGTCCTGTGAGTCACGGACCACGGCTTTACTCAGCTTCACCGCAAGCGGGCCGTTAGCGGCAATTTTTTCGGCGAGGGACTGGGCGGCACTCAATGCCGTCCCCGGCTCCACCACGCTATTGATAAAGCCCAGACTTAGGGCGCGATCTGCATCGAGAAAATCGCCGGTTAACGCCAGCTCCATTGCCAGTCGATAGGGAAGCTGTCGTGGAAAACGCATCAGGCCGCCGGCGGCGGCCGCCAATCCACGCTTCACCTCGGGAATGCCAAACCGGGCGTTCTCTGCGGCGACGATCAAATCGCACACCATAGCGAGCTCACACCCCCCCGCCAGGGCATAGCCTTCAATAGCGGCAATCAGCGGCTTCGCCGGCGGTGCTTCAGTCAGCCCCCCGAAACCGCGACCGGGTATAAAGGGGACCTCACCGGTCACAAACGCCTTCAGATCCATACCGGAACAAAAAGTCTGGTTAGCACCGGTGAGAATACCCACTTGAATCTCGTCGTTTGAATCCAGCTCGTCGATCGCCGCGACAATGCCCTGGGTCATGGCAAGATTGACCGCGTTTTTTGCTTCGGGTCGATTCAGCGTAATTGTCATCACGCCATTGCTTACTGAAGTAGTTACTGCGTCAGTCATCGTTTTACTCTCTCGTTACCTACATTCATGTTCAATAAATTTTTTAGGCACGGCCGCCGGCATTGCCCGCGTCATGCCTTTGTCTGGCACTTGCTTGACCCCAGGATCGCCCTTGTTCCGCGCTTGTTCCGCGCTTGTTCCGCGCTTGTACCGCTCCCGTCACATGCTTGAATTGTCCGTTGCATGGCCCGGGATTTCCATTACAGGCGTCTTTGCAACGCGACGTGTGAAAAACTCAGCCGCTACCTAATCACGAAAGGCGAAGGTATTAAACCCTTCTCCAGTTTCGATCAAGATCTGACGGTCCAATGGGTCGGATGCGACAACTTGCCTCAGGGTTTTTTGGTCCCCGTCGGCGGAGCGCGCCAAACATCGTGCACCGGAATGCATCAGGGTCGCCACAACTGTCGCTATTTTAGGCGCTCCTCCGCGGTCAAAAGACAGGGTGTAGCTTTCGATCGCGGCCTCACCCGCGGGCTTGCTCTCAATCTCGCAGGACCCAAGCGCTCTCATCTGTTGATCAAGCACCTCATTACTGAAAGCGCGATAGGGTCTAGGCGTCCGTCCGTATATGCCTACCGCGTACTTGGTTAGAAATCCGCCATTGGCCGCAATCAGCGCCGACTCCCCCTGACCCGATCGTAAGCGGACAACCGCTTCTGCGATCGCGTGCATCGAATAGCTATTGCCCGGCCCGCCAAAATACGGAAGTCCGCCGGTCAAGGTGAGCCCTCTGGGATCAGCGGGGTCGATGCCGAGCCCAGCGATTGCATTACTCACCGCAATGGGAAAGCAGCTGTAAAAATCGAACAGATCGATATCCGCCGCTGACATTTCAGCTCGCTCCAGCGCCGTTCGAAGAGCCAAGCCAGCGGAAGGTGCCTCACCCATATCGGGCCTAAGCGTCACCGGCTGCTCCCCGGCGGCGGCTTGTGCATACAAATAAATCCGTCGCTCCGCCGGAATTCCCAGGTCATCGGCGACTGAGCTCGCCACAATAACCAGCGCTGCACTCTGGTTGACCTGATCTCGGGCAATGAGTCGCTGGGGATAGGGGTCCACAACCAGGCGATTTCCCTCCCCCAGGGTGATCAGATCGTCAACAGAAAACCCGCGCTCGTGCTGCGCCGCGTAAGGGTTACCCGCCGCCACCTGACTCAAGGGCGCGAAGAGTGCCGCCATCTCGCGTTGCCATTGCTCAACGCTCGCACCCGCTGCCTTGCGCCGCGCATTTTCCATCACCCCATGAAATAGAGGCGGCGTAATCAGGCCGTTCGCCAATTCATCATGGGTGAGAAAGTCGATGGTGGCACCGCGATCATCAACCGGCGCATCGACTTCCTCCGACCAATCGACCACTTGTTCGGTCTTAATTAGATGGCGCCCAGTAGACAAGGCTTCGCCGCCGCACAGCAGCGCTACCGATACCTCTCCCGCCACAATGCGATCGCAGGCTTCAGTCACCATCTTTTGCGGGGTGTCACCGCCACTTGTTGCCCAAACAGCATGTGGCGGGTCAATGTTCAGCCGCTGACAAACAGAACGCGGAAAATTGTTTGATCGACCAAACGGAAAAGCCAGTACCGGTGCCGAGTCCTCAAACGTGCGCGTGGTCATGAGTAGATCAATCCGATGCTCAAGATTGGCAACACCGGCATCGGCGAGGGCGAGGCTGGCGGCTCTGGCTGTGATCGCGACGGGCGACAACTGCTCATAGTGCGCATCGGCGATCCGGTCGGTGAATTGAGCAGCGCCCACAAGGACCGGGGTGTTAGATGGTATTTCTTGCATTGTAGTGTCTGAGCCACTCGGGTTAACTGCCAAGCTTACCCTGTCAACCTATGGCTTTCACACATGCAATTCTCATCCTTCGCCAATCGGTATCGACAGAGCACGGGCACCGTTCAACTGATGGAAGATCTGGGCAAGGCCACCACAGCGCCGAGACCGATCTTTCAGCTGGGAGGGGGTAACCCCGCCCACGTCCCCGCCGTTGAGAATCTTCTTCGGGAGGCGATGACTGATCTCACCACTGACGCCACTCGATTTGGGCGCATGGTAGGCGAGTACGATGCCCCTGGCGGCAACGTAGCGTTTCGTGAGGCCCTCGCCGACTTACTCAGGGATCAATTTGGTTGGCCGCTGAGTGTGGACAACATCGCACTCACTAATGGCAGTCAAAGTAGTTTCGGTATTCTTTTCAATAGCTTTGCCGGCGCTTTTGACGATGGCAGCCGCAAGCAGATCCTGCTGCCAATAACCCCTGAGTATGTTGGCTATTTCGATGTAGGCCTCGCTGAGACACCTATCTTTCAGGGACGGCGGGCGGAGATCGAGTTACTGCCAGATCGCCAATTTAAATACCGACTCGACATCGATCGCTTGGACTTAAACGGCGAGCATGGCGCGGTCTGTGTATCGCGACCCACCAACCCAACCGGCAATGTCATTACCGACGCCGAAATGGCGCAATTGAGAGCGGCCTGTCATCACGCAGGAGTGCCACTGATTGTGGATGGCGCCTACGGCCTGCCCTTCCCGGGCATGATTTACACAGAAGCGACCCCTTTCTGGGATGAAAATACGATCCTGCTTCTGAGTCTGTCCAAGCTCGGTTTGCCGGGTGTACGCACTGGGATTGTGGTCGCCGCACCCGAGGTGATTCAACTTATCCGTAATACCAATGCGATCAATAATTTGGCTCCCAGTCGGGTCGGGCCCGAACTTATCACTCCCCTACTTCACGCCCGCAAGCTCACCGCACTTTGCGATGAGATCATCCGGCCTTACTACGAAAAGCGGCTGCGTCATGCGCTCGATGTGGTCAATGACGCCATGGCGCATCTGCCGGTTCGGGTGCACAAACCCGAGGGAGCATTATTCATCTGGCTTTGGTTCAAAGATCTACCGGTGACGAGCGAGGTGCTATACCAGCAGCTGATGGCGGAGGGCGTGTATGTCCTCGCGGGCCATCATTTTTATCCCGAGCTGCATGAAGGATCGCGCCACCAGCACGAGTGCATTCGGGTGAACTACGCGGAGGAGGAAGCAATTGTTGAGCAGGGCCTCACACGCATTGCCCAACAGGTCACCATGCTCTATGAGATGAGTAGCGCCTAGTCCCTCGTAGCCATTCACCCCGCCCGTGATAGCCAGCTCGCCCTACCGCCTGGACGCGGCCCCGCGGCCTCATGACCCAAGAACCTTGGCATATCTCCACTGCTCGCGGCCGTGTGGGTCTCATGGTATGGGTTTCATGCTAGGCTTCAGTAGGGTAATTCTTAATACGAATCATTATCATTTCTCTTTACTTTTTGTGTTGCGCCGCTAGACTACGCCCTCCGGGCCTGAAATGGCGCGGAGAAATACACCCAAGGAGTTTGAAATGAGTGCATCTAAACCCGCAAAACCGTTGACGCCGACCCTTTTCCCACGGGAATTCATGACGCTTTCAGTCGTTGCAGCGCTTATCGCCTCACCGGGCATCGCGGCGAATACCGAGAGAGCGAGTACGGGCGCGGGGAGTCAGGACCTCACACTGCTAGAGCATGTTGTTGTGCGTGGCGCTTACTTTGGACAAAAGACAGCGACCGGCACCAAAACCCCCACCCTTCTGCTCGACACCCCGCAGTCCATCTCCGTTTATGACGCCGAGCAAATTAACGATCAGGCGATGACAGCACTGACCGACGTCCTGCAGTACACCGCCGGGATAAGCCTTGGCCAAGGCGAAGATCATCGAGACCAGATTACTTTGCGGGGCCAAAACACCACCGCCGATTTCTTTGTCGACGGCTTACGCGATGACGTGCAGTACTTCCGTCCACTGTATAACCTTGAGCGCGTCGAGATACTGCGAGGCTCGAACGCTCTGCTGTTTGGACGCGGCGGTGGTGGCGGAGTCGTGAATCGTGTCACCAAGGGCGCCAACCTCGACGCATCCTTTTCGACGTTTCGCGGCGGGATAGATTCCTTCGGGGCCTCGATCATCAGCGTCGACGGTAACTGGGCCATCAGCCAGACCCAGGGCGTTCGACTCAACGCCATGGTCGAAACCGTAGATAACCACCGCGACTATAAAGACGGGGATCGCTGGGCACTCAATCCAACCTACACCTGGCTCCCCGACGACAAAACCCAGCTCAGCGCTTCCTGGGAAACCTTGAGAGATGATCGCATAGTCGACCGCGGCATTCCGTCCGAAAGCAGCGCACCACTTACCGGCGTTGAGAACACCTTCTTTGGCGATCCGACCTTTAACAACACCACCCTGGACGCTGACATTTTTCGATTGCGCGGGTTGCGGCGGTTAAACGATCACTGGAGTCTCGACGCCACGTTGCAATACGCCGATTATGAAAAGGCTTACGCTAATCTTTACCCGGTTGCCTTCGACCTCGCTGACACTGAAGTAACTCTCGATGGCTACACCGACGCGACAGAACGCGAAAACCGGATTCTTCAGATCAATCTGGTGGGTGATTTTGAAGCCCTTGGGGTCTCGCATACCCTGCTCGCGGGCGGCGAATTTGGCAAGCAAGATACAATTAATGCGAGAAATGATGTGCGATTTTTCGAGAGCAACGAGGATCAGATCGCATTCCCCTTTAGCGACCCGCTGAATATTCCCGACTACAGCCTCACCGATCCGGTGCGGGAGACGCGCTCCGAAGTCATTTTTTCCTCTCTGTTTGTGCAAGATGAAATCGCACTTGGCACGCAGTGGATAGCGGTGGTTGGGGCACGCATCGACCGTTTTGATATCGACGTTTGGGATGGCATCGAAATGCGCGATGGCGATGCCGACGGAAATCCGGGGCAATTTACCCGCCAAGACACCGAGATCTCTCCCCGTGCAGGACTGATCTGGAAGCCCTCCGCCGAAGTTAGTGTTTATCTGAACTACAGCGAATCGTTTCTACCCCGCTCAGGAGATCAATTCTTGACCCTGACCCCGAGCACCGCATCGCTGGAACCCGAGGCCTTTGACAACATTGAGCTTGGCTTCAAGTGGGCAGTGAACAAGGCGACCACGCTCTCTGGCGCAGCATTCGAGATCACCCGGGAGAACGGCTCTGCGGTAGACCCAAATAACCCTGAACGCAGCGTGCTTACAGGCACCGAAACCCGGGGACTCGAACTCGAGATCATGGGTCTGGTGTCAGAGACGCACATGCTATCCGCCAACTATACCTATCTTGATGGACAAGAAATGGGACGCTTTGTGGGGGGGCGCGAGGCCAATCGCGATTTACCGCAGCTGCCTGAGCACAAGGTCAGCGTCTGGGGGGATGCGCAACTCTCTCCACGATGGCGCGCGGGACTGGGCGTGATCTACCAGTCCGCTCAATACGCAAGCCTATCCAATGCCGTAGCTTTACCCGGTTATCTGCGCGTCGATGCAGCCATTTACTTTGACGTCTCGCCGAGCTTGTCACTCCAGCTCAATCTCGAAAATCTCTTTGACGAGGATTACTTCCCGGCGGCGCACAATGACAACAATATTTCTGTAGGCGCGCCGCTTAACGCGCGCATCGGGTTTAGTTATCAGCTGTAATTACGCCGCAAGTCTCACAATTTCACGGGCGACCACCCAGAGCCGATCCTGCCCCCACACCGCGAGTAGCTCATCACCCTCCGCATTCAGGAGCCTGAAACTGGGCACCCCCCACAGACCCGAAGCATACATCTGCTGCCGATTGGCCTCGAGTATTTGCTCCCATCCGGCGTTACCAAGATGCTCCTTCGCTTCCTTCCATGAGAGCCCCGCGGCCTCAACCACTCGTTTTAAGCCCCGAGTTGTATTGGTGTTGATGCCCAGCACAAAGGCGTGGCGGAGGAAGCTGGATACAAGCGCAACGCCTTTACCCTGTTGTTCGGCCCAGGGAAACAGCGAATAACAGCGACGCGCGGGCTCTCCGATGGGGTCATAGAATTTACTGTACTTAAGGCCCTGGGAGCGCGCTTCCCGGGCCGCATCCATAAAGATGTACATCCCCTTCTCGCGGGTTGCGGGCACCCCTCTCATGACCATCGGCAGCACCGGCTTGAGATCAATATTGACGCGGGCCTCCCGCGCGACGGCTACAGCGCGATCAAAAATAACCGCGGTATAAGGACTTCTCAGGGAGGCGTAAATCTCAAGCGTTAGTGAGCCGTTATCCTGCACACCCTGCAAATCAACATCAGGACGCGGCGCGACGGGAGGTGCAGTCGGATTCTTATCGAGACCAAGGTCACGAAGACGCGCCTCAAGATGATGTAGGCGATCGACTCCCCAGTACCACTCGCCCTCATAAAAGAACATGGCGCCGGAATAGTGCTTGAGCTCTTTGCGCCGCGCGGTGCCCTTATCCACCATGGCATCAGCCTGAGCCTGCCCGCATTGACCGTGTTCTTGCGCCAGCTGTTGGAGCGCCGCCGCATCGTCTGCCCAAAGGGCGCTGCCCACCGATTCGACAATATCGATAAAGCGCTGATTTGATTGTGCAGCCAACACGCGAGTAGCCAGCAGAATTTGCTCAGTTGCCAAATCGTCGGGGTGATCGGGAAAGCGCAATCCGTAACCCGGCGCAATTAAACTGGCCTCATAGCGAGAAAGACGAGTGAGTAACTCGGGTTCTGCCACATTTTTGCCCACCGGACCTCGGACAAGATGACAGACCAGCTCAACGTCATAGCGCGCAGCGATCTGCTTGAGGACGCTTGCAGCCAGCTGGCTATAGCCATCGTCAACTTGATGAAAATATTCCACGCAGTGTGGTCGCCGCTCTTTTTGACGCCGCTTCTCGGCTTTCAGGCGCCGTCGCGCCACTCGCTCCTTGGTAAAAAGCGTTGACATGATGCGGGATGTCAACCAGCGCTGAAATCGACTGGGATCTGATGTCGCCGCCCCGCCCTGGTCCTTGAATTCCTGTGTCATCCCTCGTGCTCCATGATTTGGCTCTTCAGCTAGAACCGCCGTAAGCCTGAGCCAAACGATTAACCTCTCGATAGAACCCATCCATCGTCTCCTGAACAACATCGACGACTGACTGAATTTTATCAATGCGACCCACAACTTGCCCCGAGAGCGGAATGGCTGCCTCCATGTCACCGCCAAAATACAGCTCGCGCACCCCAGCAAAGTGCTCGATGGCATTAAAAGCGCCCAATGGCAGCAACTCCGCCGTGCGCTTTGTTTTCAGCGCACGAAGCGCCGGCCGCGACTGTTGATTCAGGAACACGGTGTCCGTCTCTTTTGCATCAACAACGGCCTGCTTCCAATTAGCGTGAACGGGTGACTCAGCACTGCTCAACATGCGGGTTCCCATTTGTACTCCCTCGGCACCCATCGCAAAAGCGGCCGCCATCGATACCCCGTCACACATACCGCCCGCGGCGATGATCGGCACATCGGTTCTGGAGCGCACCAAAGGCAGGAGCACCATGGTGGAGACCGGGTCCGGATTTTTAAATCCACCGCCCTCACCACCTTCCACCACAAGGCCATCGACCCCACAATCAATCGCCTTCAATGCCATGTCGAGGGCCGGCACAACGTGAAAGACCTTGATGCCCGCCGCTTGCAGTGCCTCGGTGCATACCGCCGGGCTACCCGATGAGGTGGTGACGAACTTGATGCCCTGGTCGATAACAAAGTCGATGATGTTCGAGCCCTTGACGTAGGAGAGCGCGATATTCATGCCAAAGGGCTTATCGGTGAGGTCGCGCATCTTACGGACTTCCTCCTCAATAATATCGAACTCGCCAGAAGCCGTTTCGATTATTCCCATGCCACCAGCATTGCTGACCGCGGAGGCAAGTTGCGCGCGAGCGATCCATCCCATCGGCGCTTGAATAACGGGGTAGTCGGTGCCGAGAATATCGGTCACTCTATTCTTGATGGGGGCTGCTTTAGTCACAAGGCTTTCCTTTAGCTGTAATTTTGTTACACCAGCATCGACTCGATACCGGTGCCTGCCAAAAACTTATCCACCCGATCCCGATCAGATATCGGCAGCAGTTGATAAGCCTCTTGGGTGAAGCGTAGACACTTGGCTTGATACCCGAAGGTGGGCTGGGCCCACGCAGCACCGTCAATGTCACACTGCCAGTTCTTTTGTCCTGCCGCAGCGGCGGCGGCATTGGCGAGCTGAGCGGGGGCGTACACCCGCCCTATTTCAGCGAGCAGTTCTAACAAGCTCGCGGGCTGCTCCTCAAGCGGCAACCAATCCTCGGGTGTAGGTTCAAGACCGCTCAGATCCGCGACCTTATCGACCCAGGCCACGGTTCGCGGCGAAATGTCATGCGCAATTTGCCGCGGCGTCGGATCAAAGCCCACCAG
Source organism: Luminiphilus sp. (assembly GCA_965658055.1). GTDB lineage: Bacteria > Pseudomonadota > Gammaproteobacteria > Pseudomonadales > Halieaceae > Luminiphilus. Next base: position 15,635 of record CBFHQV010000013.1, read on the forward strand.
CTGGGTGAGCTGCCCGAATAAGCCAAAATCTCCCGCGCCCGGACGACTCCCCAACATATAGCATTGGGACTGTAGGTGCTGCTCCATGGCCTTGAGAAAGCGCCGATAGCTTGCATCAATAATCGGCGCGGTAGTTGCGTTCGAGCCCACTACGTACAGTCGACTTATTTGACGCTCGGAGAAAAATGCCTTGGCCTGGCTCAATGCCTCGTCACTCATCGTCGAGTCAAAACCTAACGGAAGTAGCGTTCCTGCATTATCCGCATCCACCTCGGGGTGCCAGCGATAGTGAAACATGTATTTGGTACACCACTCGTCAGCAAAGTCCTCAATGAGGTAGTCGATAAAGGCAAGGGCGGGATCGAGGGGGAGCACAGAACGCCCGGCATACTCGCCCTCGAGCCGTCGAATGATCGGCGTGGAGTCACATACGGCCCGTTCATCGCCTTCCTCTTCGATAAGAAAGGTAGGCATGAGAGACGGTTTTGGTGGCTCGATACCAAGGTCGCGACAAACCTCTTGAGGCTGCCCCCAGGTAAGCTGGTAAGGAATTCGCCGATAACGCAATAAAGCCAGCATTTTCTGCGTGTAGGGAGACGCTGTACCGCCGATGAGACGGGTGGTCCTAGCTACGGCTTCAGACATCGACAAGATCCTATCAAATTTCTCTGGCACGCTATGGGGTGATGTCTTCGATGTCAACGTAGCGAAAACGCTGAGAACATCAGAGTAGCCTGACTTAGACAGGGTTTCTGTATTCAGCCTGATGATGGTCAGTGGGCTGTCGCTTTAATTCAGCATATAGTCGACAAAAGCCAAATTTCAATCAAAGAGCAACATTCCTATGACACCAACGCAAAAAATCATTGTCGTTACCGGGGCGGGTAGCGGGATCGGGATGGGGCTCGCCCTTCGCTTTATGCAGGAAGGCGCGAAGCAAGTGGTTGCGGTGGATATCAACCTCGACAATGCCCAGGCAACCGCTGATACCTGTGGCTGTATTGCTATGCAGGCGGATGTCTCCTCAGAGAGTGCTGTCGAACGCCTCGTTGAAGATATCGAAACTCAACAAGGTCCCATCGATCTCTTTTGCAGTAATGCGGGCCTCGCGCTGGCGCCCAGCGAGCAGTCTGCTACTGCGGAATGGCAGACCTCGTGGGAAGTTAACGTGATGGCCCACGTTTACGCGGCGCGCTATTTGATCCCCCGTATGGTGGCCCGAGGAGGCGGCTATTTTCTGAACACCGCCTCCGCCGCCGGCCTGCTCAATCAAGTAGGTGGGGCAGCCTATGGCGTGACCAAACATGCTGCGGTCGGCTTTGGCGAATGGCTAGCCCTCACCTACGGCCATCAGGGCATTAAAGTATCTCTGCTGTGCCCGCAGGCTGTGCGCACGGCAATGACGACTCTGAATGAGGATCAGTTGGGTAGCGAGGGGCTAGCCGCGGCAGCGGCGGACGGCATGTTGGAGGTTGAGCAGGTGGCCGATTGTGTTATGGAGGGACTGGCCAGCGAGTCCTTCCTCATCCTGCCCCACCCTGAAGTAAGGGAATACATGCAGCGAAAGACCGCGGATTATGATCGCTGGATACGGGGCATGAATCGCCTCCACCGTACCCTCACGACTGAATAGCCAAACCCTGGGTTGCCGCTACCCTCACCCATCGACTGATCGTTTGGCCGACCTTTTGCGCTTGCCCTTCGATTGAGACTTCCACTTTGCTATCGGCGCCTTAAGGGGCCAGAATCCCCCGATGACAACGACCGATAGCAACTCAAACCTCGCGGCCCTGCGCCATAAAATGCAGGCCTTTATCAATGAGGATGTGATTCCTCTGGAGCCTGTGTTACACGGGGGCGATACGCAGGCAGGTGAGGCGATGGCCTCGCTCAAAGCACGAGCCAAGTCACAGGGGCTTTGGGCGCTGGGCCACCCGGCGGAAATTGGTGGAGGTGGCCTGCCTCTTATGGACTTCGCCCTACTCAACGAGGTCATCGGGCGCTCTTACTTTGGCATGTTTGCGGTCGGCTCGGTGTCGATGCAGGACTCCATCATGCTGCATCTCTATGGCACCGAAGCACAGCGAGCCCAGTGGCTTGACCCCTTGGTAGCCGGAACGATCTACCCTTCCGTTGGTTTGACCGAACCCGAGGTCGCCGGTTCCGATCCAACCCTCATGAAGACCAACGCCGTGCTCGACGGCGACGAATGGGTGATCAATGGACACAAGTGGTTTACCTCGGGCGCTAATCAAGCCGCCTTCACCACCGTTTTTTGTGAAACCGAGCCGGATGAACAACGTCATTCTAAATTCTCCGCCATCATCGTACCCACCGACACCCCCGGCTATCACATCAAGCGGGTGGTTCGTACCATGGGTGACACGCTCGGCAATCACTGCGAACTTGAATTCAAAGATGTCCGAGTCCCAGTAACAAACCTGCTCGGTGAGCGCGGCAAGGGATTCCTCATCGCGCAAAAACGCTTGGGGCCCGGCCGTATTTTTCATTGCATGCGCTGGCTTGGGCAGGCACAGCGCGCTTTTGAGCTCATGTGTGACTACGCCAACCAACGCTATGCACACGGGTCTTTACTGGCGGAGAAGGGCGAAATTCAGCGCTATATCGCCGAGTCAGCGGCTGAAATTCAAGCAGCCAGGTTGATGACAATAGACGCCGCGCAACGACTCGACCAAGGCGATGAGGCCAGAGTCGAAATTGCCCTGATCAAGTTTTGGGGCGCGCGCATGCTTCACAACGTGGTCGATCGAGCGATTCAGGTACACGGTGCGCTGGGCGTGACCGAGGACACGCCACTGGAACTCATGTACCGGGAAGCACGCTACGCTCGGATCTATGATGGGCCCGACGAGGTGCATCGTATGACGGTTGCGCGGCGCCTTCTCAAGGATCCAAACGGGAACGCTCCGTGGAAGTGAAAGCCATTACTTTCCAACATCAGCGCGCTCCTTTTCGACCAAGGCCTTTGAGGCCGGGAGTAAGCTCTTGAGAAAATTCGTCATCTTAGGGTTCATCATTGGCGTGGCCCTGCTTGCCCTGAACCAGCGGATTACCATGACTGAACGTCTGCTCGAGCGGGGAATGGCCGCTCGCATGAGCGCCAATAAGGTTGCTGGCCTCGAGGACGGCCTTCACATCACGCTTTGCGGCGCAGGAGGTCCGATGCCTGCACCCGCAGCCTCGGGCCCATGCGTGGCGGTAGTCGCGGGCCAAGATCTTTACGTGGTGGACGCTGGCACTGACGGCCTCAGAAATCTGGCCCGCATGGGCTACCCGACGGGCGACATAAAGGCGGTGTTGTTAACGCACTTTCATTCCGATCATATCGACGGCCTCGGTGAAATGGGCACCATTCGCTGGGTCGGCGCGGCAAACACGACGCCCTTGCCAGTCTACGGGCCCCCCGGCGTGGCCAAAGTGGTCAACGGCCTCAACATGGCCTATGCACAGGACTTCGTCTATCGCCACGAGCACCACGGCGATTCGGTAGCTCCCCTGAGTGGTGCCGGACTCGAAGCGCGCTACTTTCCAGCACCCCAAGAAGGTGTATTGACCCCCGTACTTGAATCCAATGGACTAACCGTGGAAGCGCTCCGTGTCGACCATGCGCCGGTGGCGCCTGCGGTTGCCTACAAATTCAGCTACAAGGGCAGAACAGCGTTGGTCAGCGGCGACACCGACAAGTCCGCCAACCTTGAGCGCTTTGCCCAGGGGGTTGATTTACTGGTGCACGAAGCGCTCGCACCAAACCTGCTGATCATGATGAACAAGGCGGCGGTTGCTGCAGGCAACGCACCCCTCGCAAAAATCACGTTGGACGTGTTGACCTATCACGCCAGCCCTGTCGAAGTCGCGGAGACGGCGCGGGATGCGCAGGTGGGGCATCTTCTTTATTACCATATTGTGCCGCCAATGGTCGCCCCAGGACAGGAAGCCCTATGGCTCAACGGTGCAGAAGATATCTTCCCCGACTATACGGTTGGAACAGACGGCGTGTCGTTCTCCCTGCCCGCCCACTCCGATGTTATCGAACAAACTGCGTCGGGGTTATAGGGCGCGATAAACCTGTTACGCCAATACTTGCCTTCAAACCACGGCAAGCTGCTCGCGGACCAAATCCAATGCATGCGCGGCGATAGGCGATAGCGTGACATTGGGACGGGTAATCAAGCCCACTGAGCGCGTGATTAATGGCTCTGTAAGTGGGACAAAACGCAGGGCCGTGTCCCATTCCTCAAAAGCCAACCGTGGCAAGGTGGTGTACGTGGTGCCCGTCTGCAACATGGCAAGAATCGAAATCATGTCTGAAATATATAGGCGACTTTCTGAAAGTAATCCTTCGGCAGGTGTGCCGAGGAGCAGGCGCGAGGTTCCGTTACTGATCATGGACTGTCCTGCAAGATCACGCCAAACAAGACTTCGGGCGTCAGCAAACCGGTGGATTTGGTGACAAACGACTCCGATATTGTCCTCAAGCAAGGACTCATAGGTTAACTCGGGGGTTACCGCCCAGAGAGCCCCAACGCCAAAGTCGACTCTGCCTGTTTGAACCATCTCGGCCACCAATTCAGCGGGTCCGTCATGTAGGCTAAGCTCGACATCTGGATGGGTTCGTAAAAACTTATTGAGTACCGCGGGCATATAGCGCTGGGCAACAGAGGGAACCGTTGCCAGCTCGACGCGGCCTATACGCTGATTAGCCATGTCATCGAGTTCTCGGGATATGCGATCGTGCTGCGCCAACAACTCGCGAAAACGCGGTAAACACTGGGATCCAAAGGGAGTTAACCTGCCCTGCCCCTGCTTCTCAAACAGGGGTTGTCCAAAACGGCTCTCCAGCTCCTTGATGCCCAGTGAAATAGCTGGCTGGGTGCGGTGCAGACGGTCCGCCGCCGCCTTGAAGCCTCCACTTTCCGCCGCCGCGACAACATAACGGAGTTGCTGCATTTTTAGTGGACTGTCTGCCATCACTTTTGCCATCACCATCAGTGGTTGCTGATATTAGTATTATTTATCTATTCATATAAATACTTAATTTTATTTATTTTAGTTTCGCCGGTAGGCTAGGCAATTAAACACCAAATCAGGGGTGATCAAGCTCGCTTGTCGCCGTGATCTAGCAACAGAGCACGCTGAACACCACAGCCCGAACGGTGCAACTCTAGGACACTCTCTAGGGACACAACTCAAACACACAAGGAGCCACCCGTGGCAGATACCTATCCCCTTTTCATCGACGGTGAGTGGGTGAACACCACCGATACAGTGGCCAACAAAAACCCCTCAGACACCACCGATGTGATCGGACACTATGCGCAGGCGAGCGCCGACCAGGTGGAGCAGGCAATCACCGCCGCCGAGCAAGCGGTTACGGTGTGGGGATCCTCGCCTCTCGAGACACGATTCCAGGTGCTTATGGCTATTGGTGACGAGCTCATCGAGCGCAGTGCCGAGCTCGGCGAGCTTCTGGCACGGGAAGAAGGCAAGACCCGCGCCGAGGGCGTGGGCGAAGTCTATCGTTCGGGGCAGTTCTTTCACTACTTCGCTGCCGAGGTACACCGTCAAATTGATGATCGCGCCGAGTCAGTCCGGCCCGGCATTGAGATCGACACCCGCCGGGAGCCCGTTGGGATCGTGGGCATCATCAGTCCTTGGAACTTCCCCATGGCGACAGCGGTGTGGAAGATTGCACCGGCACTCGCCTTTGGTAACGCCGTCATCTTCAAGCCTGCTAACCTGGTGCCTGCCAGCGCGTGGGCACTCACCGACATTATCGCGCGCCAGAGCGCCCTTCCCGCAGGCACCTTTAACCTATTGATGGGAAGCGGCAGCCAAGTCGGCAACCCCTTAATTAACAGCGATCGAATTCACGCCGTTAGCTTTACGGGGTCACTTCCGGTCGGACGCCAGGTCGCGGCCGCAACCGCCGCAAATCTGGTGAAGTGCCAGTTAGAAATGGGTTCAAAGAACGCGCTGATAGTCGCCGCCGATGCCGACCTCGATGTGGCGGTAAATGCAGCCTTTGTGGGCGCCTATAGCGGAACCGGCCAAAAGTGCACCGCCTCATCTCGCTTGATTGTTGACGCCACCGTCCACGATGCCTTCGTCGCGAAGCTCCTAGAAAAACTTAAAGCAACGCGTGTTGGACACGCCCTCGAAGAAGGCGTCGACATGGGACCGGTCGCCTCAGAAGAACAGCTTGAGGCGAATTTGCGCTGGGTACAGAAAGGCTGCGAGGAAGGCGCCGAGCTGCTATTCGGCGGTGAACGACTTGAACTCGATAAGCCCGGTTTCTACATGTCCCCGGCACTCTTCATCAATACCGACAATGCTATGGCCATCAATCGCGAAGAGCTGTTTGCACCTATCGCGTGTGTGATCAAAGCCGAGGGCTACGAGGATGCACTGGATATCTTGAACGACACCGAGTTTGGCCTGACTGCCGGCATCATTACCCAATCCCTCGCCACCGCCATGGATTTTAAAAAGCGCGCGGTGAGCGGCTGTGTCATGGTCAACCTCCCCACCGCGGGCACTGATTACCACGTGCCCTTTGGCGGCCGAAAGAATTCGAGCTTCGGTCCTCGCGAGCAGGGGCAGTACGCCCGGGAGTTTTACACCACGGTCAAGACCACCTACCTGCAGGCCTGAGGGAGGCACACGATGCACGCTGATTGGACGGTCATTGACGGCCTGCAATACTCGGCCTGGTCGCGAGAGGTGTTTGAACAAATGCGCGAAGGTGGGCTGAATGCGGTTCACGTCACTATCGCGTATCACGAAAACACCCGAGAAACGCTGACGCGCTTAGGCGAGTGGAACAGCCGCTTTGAGGCGATGCCGGATTTGATTCGCCCAGTAATGAACCCCGAGGACATCCACAAAGCGAAAGCCGAGGGCCGCATCGGCATCATCTTTGGCGCACAGAATTGTTCGCCGATTGAAGACGAAATCCGCTTGATTGAATTAATGCGGCAGTTGGGCCTCATGATCATGCAACTCACCTACAACAACCAGAGCCTTTTGGCCTGCGGCTGTTATGAAGAGGAGGACTCGGGGCTCACCCGGTTTGGCAAACAAGTGGTGCGTGAAATGAACCGCGTCGGCATGGTGATCGACATGTCTCACAGCGCCGAGCGATCTACTTTGGAGGCCATCGATCATTCAGAGCAGCCAGTCATTATTTCCCACGCCAATCCCAGCCACTTTCACCCTGCATTGCGCAATAAATCGAATCGGGTCATTGATGCAATTGCGGCCAACGAAGGCCTGCTCGGCTTTTCCCTCTATCCCTTTCATTTAAAAAACGGCCCCGACTGCACCCTCGAGGATTTCTGCGACATGGTGGTGTGGACGGCGGAGCGAATGGGGGTCGATCGTATTGGTTTTGGGTCCGATCTGTGTCAAAACCAACCGCAATCGGTGCTGGAGTGGATGCGCAATGGCCGCTGGTCGAAAACCATGGATTACGGGGAGGGGTCCTCGGGCAACGCGGGCTGGCCAGACGCACTCAGCTGGTTTGAAGACAACCGCGATTTTCCGGGTATCATCGCCGCACTGGAAAAGAGAGGCTTCTCGGATGGGGAAATGGCGCAAATTGTCGGGGGTAACTGGGTCGACCTGCTTACCCGTGTCGCCACACCAAACAAGACTCAGCCTGACAACACAGACAATCGCGCGGCGAAGCACCTCGGGTGATTGACCTCGCTTCTCCAGCAGCGCTCGCCACACCGGTGACTCGTGCTCCGGGGCTCGTGATGGACCTCGAACGGCTTGGGTCATTCAACGCCACGCGCTTGAGCTTTGCCAGAACGCTAATTCGCGTGATGGGACGCCAGCGATGGCAAATTAGCTGTGACCTGTTCGATCTAAATACGCACGGTCACGGTGAGGTCATCTACCGGGTACAAACCCCCAATGGTCGCTACCACGTGGTGATTTTTTCCCAGCCCCTCGATGACGTGCTGCGTTCGGATCGCGTCATTGCCGATGCCTGGGACATTACCTTTGGCTTGGTGGAAGGGGATGTTGAAGAGGCGCTCATGCAATCCCTAGCGGAAAATATTCCGCTGCAGGAAGCCGGTCGCCAGCACCCGCGTTTGCTGGTCATTTCTCGCGCCAACAAAAGTATCCGTAATTTTGAAACGGTCGTTACCGACCTCGCCACAGGCGTGCAACCCTCGCTCGAGTCCTTCACCGAGGGCGGCTACCTCTACCGAACCACCGCGGTATATGGCAACGGCAAGTTTGGTATTGCTGACTACGGCCGGCTACGAACCAACCCCGATTTTCGCCATCCTTTTTCCGCACAGATGACGGCAGTCTATGTATTACGGCAATTTTCCATTGACCAGGTGGAATTTCTGGCGCGCTCCCGCGCCCCGGAAACTGCCATTGCTCTGGCTCAACCCCTCAAACGTTACCTGGGGATCGGCAACTCAACGGGGCTTGGGATGGCGCCTTTCTTAATCAACCACCCACAGCTAATCGACCAATGGGTCCACGCCAGAGAGCAGGCGCTCGCCATTGCCAAAAGCCAACCTCCGGACGAGCTCGCCAGAGACCGGCTACTGATTTTGGGCCGACGTGCCCAGCAATTTTTCAAGGAAACTACCGTTGAAGATGCTGACCAGCAGGGGCGCAATCAGATGGTGGTTGCGGAGCTCGAGGGCATCATTGATTGGCTGGAACAAATACCCCTTGATCTCGATCTGTGGCAGCAACTCACCGATTGGGCGGAAGCAGCACTGAGCCTTGAAAGCCAGGAACTGATCAATGGGCTACTGATCGAACTGTACCCTCAATACGTCGATTTTCTCGAGGACGCGATGGCAGTCGAAGAACGCATGGAACTGACTCCTGACATGCCGCTCGTGCAGCTAAAGCAACTCATCGAAACCCATTTTGACTGGGCCCTCGCCGAAGATTTTGATACCCCGGAGGCCAGCCACTGGTTCTGGTACCGCTCCATTGAAAAGGAGGAGCCCCGCCTGGGTGTTCGCGGTATCGATCCCGGTGCAGAGAAAGAGCTGTCCCTCGCCGTGGCGCCTCGCGTGAAGCGAACTTACGGCAAGATAAGCGAGTATCTGGAGCAGAACCCGCGCTCGCTGACCGTTGAATTTCTGATGGCGGAGCCCAGCTTTGTCGATATTGTTCGGCGCATTCAAACCATGGCTGCCACAGCCTATGGCGAAATACGCGCCAATCTGTGGCATCGAGATATGCGCCCTATCCACCTACTGCGAACCAAACTATCTTTTCTTGGCGCCAACCGGTTTGATCCTCGGGGTGACCGCTGGGTACGCGTCACCTTTTTTCAGGGCGCACCCTTGATTGAAGAGCTAAACAACGAGCCCGCGGACCTCACCGCCTTCGACGACTGGAGCTTTCCACTCGCGCCGACTAGCCTAGAGCAACAGGAGACATATGAAAGTCTCCTTTAATGAATTGCAGGCAGTGTCACGCAAAGCCTTTATGGGCATTGGATTTTCAGAGGGCCACGCGGAAGACGCAGCGGACATGGTCACCTGGATGGAGAGCTACGATCTCCATGGTCTCGACGCCCTCAATAAAGGGCTCGAACACCTCATTGCCGATAACCCCGCTACGCTACCAACCATTGTTTATCAAGATGGCGACGTTGCGGTCGTGAACGGCCAAGACCTCAGCGTGTTGCGCTCCTGTAATTTGGCTCTGGAACTCGCGTTTGCCAAAGGACGCGCCCGCGGTTTATCCGTTATCAAAATCCAGCGCTGCCGACAGCGGCAGTTGATTATGGGTTACCTCGCGCGACTCGCTGGGCGCGGCATGAATGTCACGGCATTTTGGCGCAACGCACAGCAGCCGCTCACCGAGCAAGTAGTGGGTTTTCGCGCGAACTCTACCGCACCGTCGATTCGCGTTTATTCGGTAGAGGAAGTCCCTGAGGAAAACGAGCCCAACAACGGTATTACGATCATTATGGCCAACCACGTGGATTTGCTTCCAACCATGCGGTCAGATTATCGCTACGACCTGCTGGCGAAACACGAAGAAACCGACTTGTTAGCGGCAAGAGAGCACGCGATGACAAATGGCATTGAGGTGGATGACGGGGTCTGGGAGCAACTCAACAAACTAGCGAAAGCCACCTTAGTAGAGTCTTTTGATGCCTCTCATCTTGGCGCGGGACCTGCAGACTGATGACATTGATCGCCCAACACAGAGTCACCGCGCTTTCCACCCTACTGGTGGTTGGTTTTCTACTTCTGTTTGCCATTAATCCGGCCGCGTTTTCCTCTTTAATCGACATCACCTATACCTGGAGTGCAACCCACTTTGGCCTATTTTGGCAGGTGTTCATGCTAGTCAATTTTGTCGTCGCACTGGTCGTGATCTTCCTTCCAGGATCCAAGCTACGACTGGGGGATCTTGCGGAGCCCGAGTTTCCGACCTTTCAATGGGTAGCGATGATTCTTTGCACCCTGCTCGCGGGCGGTGGCGTGTTTTGGGCGGCGGCTGAGCCGATCGCACATTTGGTGTCACCGCCCCCCGTCTTTGGCGAGGTCGAGCCCTTGTCACAAGACGCGGTGAAATATGCCCTCGCACAGTCGTTTTTACACTGGGGTTTTATGGCCTGGTCTGTGCTGGGAAGTTTGGCGGCGGTCATCCTGATGCGGCTCCACTATCAGCACGGCCTGCCTCTCGCACCTCGCTCTCTGCTGCACCCTCTTGTGGGAGAAAAAGGTGTTCACGGATGGCTAGGTGACATTGCTGACATCGTCTCGGTGCTCGCAGTCTTTGCAGGCACAGTCGGCCCCATTGGTTTCCTTGGGCTACAAATTAGTTATGGCCTCAGCGAATTTATTGGCACCGAAGACACCCTTACCATGCAACTTGGCACCATCGCAGTCCTGATGGCCGTCTATCTCACCTCGGCAGTCAGCGGTATGCACAAGGGCATTCAGATGCTCAGTCGCGCCAACATCATTTTAGGCCTAGCGCTCTTGGCGTTCTTATTTGTGGCGGGCCCCACGTGGTTTATTGTGAGCCAATTTTTTGATGCACTCGCCACCCACATTCAGTGGTTGCCCCAACAAGCGCTATTCCGTGGGGATGCGGGGTGGTTTGGAGAGCCCGGTTGGCTCTCAGCGTGGACCGTCTTTTTTTGGGGCTGGTTTATTGGCTACAGCCCAATGATGGCGATCTTCATCGCGCGCATCAGTCGCGGTCGACGCATCCGCGACGTGATCCTACTCATGTCCCTTGGCGCACCACTTCTGACCATGGCGTGGTTCACGATTCTCGGCGGCACCGGTATTGGCCTAGAGCTTGAAAATCCGGGCGTCATCAGCGGCCCCTTTGAAGGCTTCAACCTGCCCGCGGTGCTACTCGCCATCACCAGCGCGATGCCACTGGACGTTCTGGTCACTGTCGGATTTTTGATTCTGACCGCCCTGTTTGTTGCCACCACCGGCGACTCGATGACCTACAGCCTGGCGGTGGTGTCCTCCGGGAGCGAACATCCCCCCCGGTGGCTGCGCCTGTTTTGGGGTCTGGCCATGGGATTAACGGCGATGGCACTGCTAGCGGGGACCGCGGGTGGCATCGGTAAGTTACAGAGTTTTATTGTGGTCACCGCGGTGCCGGTCTCGCTACTATTACTGCCATCGTTGTGGGGGATTTTTAAGGCCGTGAAACAATGACAGACAATCCGTCTATACCTGTCCGCTGCCTATTTCAATGAGAGCTGTCGCGTGCCATTTGCCCTCCTAAAATTCGGCTTGAACGACGACTACCCTTACGAGCGTGAGCCCGATATTCCAGCGCCGCGGGATCTAAAATCTCATTACGACGTGGTCATCATTGGCGGCGGGGGTCACGGCGTCGCAACGGCGTACTATCTGGCCAAATACCACGGCGTGACCAATGTCGCCATTTTGGAGAAGGCCTACCTGGGCGGCGGTAACACCGCACGAAACACCGCGGTGATTCGATCCAATTACCTGACCCCAGAAGGGGTAAAATTTTACAGTGCTTCTGTGAAGCGCTACGAACAGCTCTCCAACGAATTTGATTTCAACATCATGTACTCCCAGCGGGGCCAGCTGACCCTCGCCCATACCGATGCGACTGTGCGGGCATTCCGACAGCGCGCCGAGGTCAACAAACATTTTGGCGGCCGCACCGAGCTGATTGATCGGCAAGCTATCGCCGAACTCGTGCCCACCTTAAATCTGGATCCTGCTGACTTGCCGGTGTTAGCAGGGCTTTGGCATAGGGATGGCGCTACAGCACGCCACGATGCGGTGGCCTGGGGCTACGCCAAGGGCGCAACCCAACGGGGTGTCGAACTGCATCAGCTGACCGAGGTGACCGACATCCTTAAGGAAGGTAATAAGGTGACCGGAGTGGTCACCAACCGGGGGCGCATCCAGTGCAACAGCGTGGTTCAGGCGGTGGCGGGCCACAGTGCCCTGCTGGCGCGCAAAGCCGGTTTTGAGCTCCCGCTGGTCGCTTATCCCTTGCAGGCGATGGTCACCCAGCCGGTGAAGCCTTTTCTCAACCCTCTGGTGAGCTCCTCGGCGCTGCACTGTTATGTTCAGCAAACCAGTCGCGGTGAAATTGTGATTGGTGGCGGCTCCGACCCCTACCCCCTATACAGCAGCCGATCCTCGCTCGAACTAAAAGAGAGCCTGATTGCACACGCAATCGAGATGTTTCCGTTTATGAGCGAGATGCGCCTGCTACGCCAGTGGGCGGGCATTACCGATATGACCACGGACTACAGCCCCATCATGGGATTGAGTCCGCTCGAAAACTATTACATCGATGCGGGCTGGGGTACATGGGGCTTCAAAGCAACACCCATTTGCGGCTGGACGATGGCGGAGTTGGTCGCCAGTGGCGGTCGGGTACCAGAGCTCATTCAACCCTTTGCGCTTGAGCGCTTTTCCCATTTCCGGCAGGTCAACGAAATGGGTGCGACGGCGGCGAGCCACTAGGAGAGCACGATGAAACGCATGCAGTGCCCTCTTAATGGGCTTCGCAATATCAGCGAGTTTGTGTACGGCGGCCAGGTCACCACCATGCCCAACCCCGCCACCTGCACCGATGAGCAGTGGGCACACTATGTGTTTTATGAGGACAATGACATCGGCGTGATGCGTGAGTGGTGGCTGCACGCGCCAAGCGGTTACTGGTTTATCGCCGAGCGACACAATGCCAGTGATGAGATTGTTCGCACCTACGATGCCAGCGAGTGTTTTTCATCCCGGGTCGATTTTTCCGCATCGGAGACCGCGTCGTGAATCCGCGTCTTGATGCGCCCTACGGTTCGCTCATTGATCGAAATCAGCCGCGGTCTTTCACCTTCGAGGGTGAGACGGTGAACGGCTACCTTGGGGATACGGTGGCCTCCGCACTGATAGCCAATAACCACTGGCTTTTGTCGCGCTCGTTCAAATACCACCGACCCCGCGGTCCTTTGTCAATGGCAGGTCATGATGCCAATACCCTCGTTCAAACCGCGAGCACGCCAAATCAACTTGCAGACGAGTTACCCATTGACCTGAATGAACCCGTGTCGGGCCAGAACTATCTCGGCTCCCTGACCAGAGATTGGCTACGGGCACTTGATTGGCTGGGGCGATTCTTACCGGTGGGGTTTTATTACAAAGCGTTTTATAAACCCTTTGGAGTTTGGCGATTTTGGGAGCCCATGATTCGTCACATGGCGGGGTTGGGTGTCGCCAATCTTGAAAGCCAACCCCCGTATCGCGACAAGCAGTACCTGTTTTGCGACGTGGCGGTGATCGGTGCCGGACCCGCGGGTCTTAACGCCGCGCTCGAGGCAGCCAACGGAGGTGCGCAGGTATTACTCGTAGACGAGAACACACAGCTAGGTGGTGCGCTCACCTACCATCGATTCGACAATGACGCCCAAACCAGAACGACGCTGCTTACCTCGCTTCAGCAGCAGGTGTTGGGCCACCAACACATTCGGGTGCTATCGAACGCACTCTGCAACGCCTGGTTTACCGATCACTACCTGCCGGTGTTGCAGGGTGATCGCATGTTCAAGGTACGCGCAGAGACCTGCATTCTAGCGACGGGCTCAACCGAGCAGCACGTTGTGTTCAGAAACAATGATCTACCCGGCGTTGTTCTGTGCAGCGCCCTGGATAGATTGATCAGGCATTACGCGATTGCCCCCGCGGGTGACGTGGCCATTCTGGCGGGCAATGATCTCGCCTACCACACCGCCTTGCAGGCGCACGATGCCGGTTTGTCGGTGTCAGCGGTCATTGATCTTCGGCAGAGCCCCGACGACGAGACCTTGTGCGAGGCGCTGGCAATACGAAACATCCGCTTGGAGCGCGGTGCCACCGTGAGTGAAGCACTAGCAGACAGCGATGGCTTGAGGCTGGGGGAAATCATTGTGAATCACCTGGCAGCCGATGGCTCGGTCGCCGGCGAGCGATGCCGTATCGCCTGCGCCACACTCGCCATGTCCGCGGGCTTTATGCCGGCTTATCAACTCGCCTGTCAGGCGGGGGCTACTTTGAGTTACGACGATACGAGCGCCCACTTCAAGATCAGCGGTCTTGTCGACGGCCTGTTTCTCGCGGGCAGCGTAAATAGCGTACACGCGCTTGAGGCGGTGTGCGCTGACGGTCGTAACGCCGGGCGGGCTGCACTTACGGCACTGGGTCGCTCCGCCAGCGCCACTGAATCGATCAGCTGTACCGCACGGGTCAATCACCCGTGGCCAATCTTCAAGCACCCCAGGGGCCGGGAGTTTGTAGATTTCGATGAAGACCTACAGATCAAAGACATCGTCAATGCCGCGCGACAGGGCTACCGCGATATCCAACTGGTGAAACGCTTTTCGACGGTGGGCATGGGACCTTCCCAGGGGCGACATTCCGCACTGCCCACCGCGCGACTGATCGCCAAAGCAACCCAGCGCAGTGTTACCGAAACCGGTGTCACGACAGCACGGCCGCCGGTCAAACCGGAGCTGCTGGGATTGATTGCAGGCAGGGGGTTTGATCCCCACCGCCACACGCCGATGCATGAGCAGCATCTCGCCTTGGGCGCCCACATGATCCCCGCCGGAACCTGGCGCCGACCGGGCTTTTACGGTGATCCAAAAGACCGCGAGCGCTGGATTCGCGAGGAGGCACTCGCGGTCCGCAACAACGTTGGCATCATTGATGTGAGCACGCTAGGGGGCATTGAGCTGCGAGGGCCCGATGCCGCCGAGTTTATGAATCGACTTTATACCTTCGGTTTTCTCAAGCAGCCTGTTAGCCGGACCCGTTATGCGGTGCTCACCAATGAACATGGGGTCGTGATTGATGATGGTGTGGCCGCGCGCATCGCTGAAGATCATTTTTACGTCACCGCCACCACCACAGGCGTCGATCGGGTGTACCGTGACATGCTCAAGTGGCAGGCACAATGGCGGTTGAATCTGGATATCACCAATGTGACCGCCGCGTTCGCCGCGGTCAATGTCGCCGGCCCCAACGCCCGTCGCGTGCTCGAAGCGGCGGGGTGCAATATCGACCTCTCCGCAGAGGCCTTCCCGTACCTGGATTATCAAGAGGCCTCTATTGCCCAAATACCCGTGCGCATGATGCGGGTGGGGTTTGTCGGCGAGCTTGGTTACGAGCTGCATGTACCGAGCATGATGGCCCACCGGTTGTGGGAAATTGTCATGGCAGCGGGCGAGCCTTGGGGCATCCGTCCCTTTGGCGTGGAGACCCAGCGACTGTTGCGACTGGAAAAAGGACACATCATCGTTGGGCAGGACACCGATGGCATGAGCCATCCGGGTGAAGTTCATCTGGCCTGGGCTGTGAACCGAAAGAAACCGTTTTTTGTCGGCTGTCGCTCGGTGGATATTGTCATGCAGCAGCCCCTGTCACGATTACTCATCGGGTTTACGCTATCACCCGACGCGCCCTGCCCCAAAGAAGGCCATTTGGTCCTGAAGGATGGGGATATTGTCGGTAACGTTACTTCCTGCGAATACTCGCCCAGTCTTGATCGTGTTATTGGCCTCGCCTATGCCCACCCTGATGACGCGGCTCCCGGCTCGATTATTGACGTTCGCACCGACAATGGCGTTGTAGTGCAGGCGATCGTGACCACGCTGCCTTTTTACGACCCCGACAACGTGAGGCAGACCTTATGAGCTCCCTATTGCGTAGCCCCCTCGCCTCCCTTGCCGATACGCCTGCAGCCACGGGTGCGCTGCGCGCCGGATCGCTCACGCTCAGCGACCTCAGCTTGCAACGACGCTCTGGCCTGCGCGGGAGCGACGTACTGGACTGGCTGGCACAACAAGGGCTTCCGCGGGTAGACACGCCCAACCGTATCGAAGCGGCGGGAGAGCAACAGTGGGTCATGGCGCTGAGTAAACGTGAGTTCTGGATGCTCGATGGCAATCAGATGGCGCTCGAAGAGCGTCCGGCCTCAGAGGCCGTGGCGCCGAATGCCTGGCCGCTGTACTGCCAACACAGTCACGTATGGTGGCACCTGAGCGGCGATGATCGCGCCGCACTCATGGCAAAACTCTGCGGCGTCGATTTAAGCCAGACGGCATTTCCCTTAGGACACGTGGCACAAACGCAAATGGCGCGGATCAGCGTGATCGTGGCTCACCATGAATGGCAGGGCGTTGCCGGGTTTTCGCTGTTTTTGGACCAAACCCTAGCGGCCTACGCGTGGTCTGCTCTTGAGGATGCGATGCAGGAGTTTGGGGCTTGCTAGCCGCCGGCACAGGCGGGGCATAGCAAATTGTTTACTCCACCAGCCAAGGTGGGTTCAGGCTGACCCAGGGCCGAACGAGCGATTGTCCCAACCCTTATTCTTTCATGCTAGCTGTTGCGTTTACGCTGCGCTCGGGGCCTGGCCCCTGTTGTCTGGTCACGGCAACCGATCCACTTTTCGCGGTGTCGAAAGCCTGCTGCAACAGCGGAATAATTGTCCCTCGAACCAAACCGATGGGTGCCCCCGCATCCACCGTCGAATAATCATCGATGGCGACATAGCCGCCGATACCGCGTTCAATATCGATAAAACTGATAGCACCAAAGGCACCCGGGTCATAATAGACTCCGGGATTGTCTGACGAAATCCACCAGCCCATGCCATAGGGGGTCGGGTCATTCGGCACCACACCGCCACGGTCGACACGCATTTCAGCGATAGCCTCTTCGCTCAACACGCGAGTATCGCCGCAATAACCGCCATTGAGATGAATCTGCAGCAGCTTGGCGTAGTCGGCCAGATTGGTGATGGCACCCCCTTCAACACTGGGGTTGTGTTGCCCTTTTAAACTGCCTGGCGATCCATCCCAGGCGGTAAGGTCGAGCCACATATTGCCGAAGGTAAATACCTCCAAACCGCAGGGCTGTGCAAGGTACTGATCGACCAGCTGATTCCATTCACTATTGGCAGCAATGCTCGCGGTTACACCCGCCAGCTGCCACTGACTGCCGCCGTAATCAAACACCGAACCAGCCTCGTTGCCGTCATCCAGCTCGACGCTGAACAGGGTTTCCCCGCAGGACTCGAAGGTGGTGAAAGGCAGATTATTGAACTGACACAGGTGATCACCGTAATCCTCCAGCGCGCGCAAGCCCGGGATGCCCGACGTATTGCTCACCAATTGTGACGGCGTGCGATCGCCGTAAACCCCGTCAAAGGGCAGGACTTCACCGATAGGTTGATCCATCCGAAACGCTACATCGGGATCTTCCTCTAGCGCCAGCAGGGTCATGACCGCAGGCACTTTGCTGGTAGATGCCAACATCACTACCAGGTCCTCCGAGTGGTCGCCGAAGACTGCTGTGTGAAGTACCTGCTCTCCATCGACCACCACGTAGCTGATGCCATCAAAAATGGGGCTGCCCTCCAGAAACCCAGCGAAGGCCGCGTCGGCTTCCGAGAAGTCCATAGTGCCAGCCGGGCCGCCCCCGTTTTCCGACCCGCCATCGGGGGAGGATCCCGTGCGCGCACTTTGCACGCTTGAAAGCAGACTCGACATTCGTTCGGCTACCGCTTCACTGCCGTAACTCGAGACACAGACCAGCCCTAACACGATGACGGCGATGGCTTGGTGATATAAACCGAGGGGACGCTGGTTTTTTATCGACGTTGTTATGCGATTTTTCATTTGGCAGTTCACTTAGTTTCTCGCTCGACCCCGGTGATGCTGGGTTTCATATGTTTCTCGCTTTAGGCATGAGATTCGGATGAACCTTCGATCAAAGCATCAAATAACGCCCGCGTGATACCGCGGTTCATCCGCCGACTAATCACCGTGTCGGGCAAAAACACTTCTGCCGCATGATAGACCCCGGGGAAGATTGCAAGCTCGCAGGGCACGGCTGCCGCCATCAGGCGTTTTGCGTAGTCGATATCTTCGTCGCGAAACAAATCCTCAACGCCGACGCAGATATAAGCTGGGGGCAAACCGGAGAGATCATCGGCACGAGATGCGGCGGCGTAAGGCGATGCGTCCGCACCTGGCTCTCCATTGAAATACATTTCCCAAGCATTAAAAGAGGAAGCACGGGTCCAAATGGGGTGGTTCGTTATCTGCCCCGACTCGGTGTCATGCAGGTTATCGATCATCGGATAAAGGAGTAGTTGAAAACACAAGGGATGATTCGCCTCAGCGCGGTTTTTGAGCGCAAGCCCTGCCGCAAGCCCGCCGCCTGCGCTGGCCCCGCCGATCGCCAGTCGACCTGGATCAATGCCCAGCTCCTCTGCATTGTCGACCATCCAGCATAGCGCCTCATAGCAATCATTGAGGCCCGCCGGAAACGGGTGCTCGGGAGCGAGGCGATAGTCTACCGAGACCACCGTAATGTCCCCCTCATAGGCGAAATCAATGGCGCGCTGATCCTCGGGCGACCCCATGACATAACCTCCGCCATGAATCCAGAGAAGCGCCGGCTGGTTGGCACGGTGACTTTTTCGGTACACGTAAAGCGGTACCTCTGCGTCTTTCGTTATTAAGGATCGAACCTCTTCAATCAAACCATCGGGTTTTACGACGTCGCGACTCTGCGCAATGACCTCTCGCACCTGGGCCAAATCCTCCCGGGAGACCTCAAGGGGCGGGAAGACGTCAAGTAAAGGTAATAACTCAGGATCGATTCGGTTGTAGTCTAGTTCCACAAAATTCTCGCTTATTGTTTGATAGCAGCGCGGCTGATCGTTACAGCCCCTTGGCCAGCGTGTTAATTTGATCAATCAGGCTTTGAGGCACGTCAATTCCTTCGAGTTGATGTTGCGCGCGCAATTGTGCGCGCCGTTCGCCCGGCACCCGCACGTCGTTATCGTCAGTCATCGCACTTACCATCGTTTCGAGATGTTCAACAAACCCTTCGCTGTAAAACGCCGGATCCATGGCGATAATCGTTTGCCCCACATTGGGTGGTCCGCCCTCGGTGGTCGCAAACATCGACGCCTCGTAGGAGCAATGACTCCCGGTAAGCACCCCGCCAAGAATATCGACCATCAGACCAAGACCAAAACCCTTGGGGCCGCCCACGGGAAGCTGTGCACCTTTCAGACCAGCGGCGGGATCGGTCGTGGGATTACCCTCGGCATCGATGGCATGCCCCGGCTCTATCTCCCTCCCCTCCGCGGCGGCCCGAACCAGATTGACTCGCGCCGTCGACGCCGTCGCCATATCAACGACTAAGGGTTCTTCGCCAGCGCGCGGCGCACCGAAGGCAAAGGGATTAGTGCCGAAGAAAGGCACTTTACCGCCGTATGCGGCAACCGCCTTGGAGCTATTAGCGAACATCAGTGAAACCAGCCCCTCGTGGGCAAGACGGCGCACGAACCACCCCAAGACCCCCGCTGACGAAGAATGATGAATCGACATCAGGCCCACACCCTGCTCTCGGGCAGTCTCAATTAAAAGCTGCTCGCCAATCATGTAGGCGTGATGACAGAAACCATAATCAGCATCGATGACGGTTGCGGCCGCCGAAGTCTTGACGATCTTTGGCTGTGCGTATGCTTTCACTTTGCCGCAGTGAAGGTGCTTTAGATAGAGATGCATGTAGCCCAAACCAACGTTGCGAATGCCCTCCGCCTCGGCGTCAGCTATTTCCCCGGCGACAATTCGCGCCTGCTCCTCACTAGCACCGGCTTGGGTGAGGGCCTCATGACAGAGGGCTTCGATATCGGCGAGGGAAAGCTGTGGCATGGGATTCTCCTGTCTTGTTTCTGCATTGTGTCAAAAATTACAGACTATCGGGGAGGTTGTCTCAAACGGTACAGGTGTTTCTTGCGACGCCCGCAATTAGGCGTTTTTGAGGGCAAACCATGATGCTTGAAGGGTAATGGTCAGGGTTTCCAGACTTGAAATACCCCGTTAGTGGGGTATCATGCGCCCCTTCGCGCCTGTAGCTCAGCTGGATAGAGTACCTGACTACGAATCAGGCGGTCGCACGTTCGAATCGTGCCAGGCGCGCCATCTACAAATAACCCGGCTTTATGCCGGGTTTTTTGTGGATGCTTGTCTGGTCGAGGCGAGGTGCCCGTTCGACAAACTCTGCTCCAAGCAGAGTTTGGACGCCGAAACGCAGTGAAGGCGCCCCGCAGGGGGCTCAACGCGGGAGGCAACCGCGTTGGGATCTATCGTGACTGCGCTAATCGACCTTCTTCACCTGGGGCACTAACCGGTAACCGTCAAACTTCACGCGTTCCGAGGGAATGTAGTGGCGCACAATGAAGTTAAAAACCCCCGAGTCATTGGTAACGGGAATATTATTCATCGCATCAGCGCCACACCCCATGTTGACGGTAAAAGTGCCATCGTCATTCTGGGTCGCAATATCGGAACTCATGTGGGCCACATCGTCGAACATAAAACCGTTTTCATCATAGACCGTGAAGGACCAGAAGGCGCCGTTATCAGGATCTTCAAAGGTGGCCGAATAGCAGCCCTCCGCGGGAAAGTTTGGCGAGCTTTCGTAAAGATTGTCGGCCAGTTGGGCCCCGCCCCAGCCCAGTGCGGCACCCACCGTATATTTGTCAAAGGTATACAGGCCTCGCGAGGCATCCGTGGGTGCAGTGAACATGCCATAGACCATTTGCGCGCCGTACTCCTTCACCATCGCGGGAAGCTTTTGGCGCAGCGCTAGCTCGACGGCATCAAAACTTTCTTTGTTGACCGGTTCTGCGGAGAACGGATTGGCACTTGCGGCATCAATGCTAATTCCATCCTGAATGGCGTTGGCGTCAGCCTGACTTAGCGTGCTGTCGAGACGAATAATAAGGTACATGTGAGAGCCGAAGTGGGTGGCAAGCTCGAAGGTGCCGCTGCCGTAGGACATCGGCTGGATGCGGTGATCCATGGTCACGGGCTGAACCGACACATATTTGCCTTCAGGCATCTCGGGAATAGTTATGGACGCGCTCGCAGAGACATCAACGACCGCAAAGCTGTAATAGGTGTCGCGATTCATTCGTACCACGGGCTGGTCATCGGTGGGCGTAAGCTCGCGGTTGTGATGCATCGTGTTTACCGCAGCGCGATCCTGCGCTATCAGCAATTGCCGTGCCGTTTCCAGGGTCGGGTAGCTCTCGGCCGTGGCCACAACCCCATCGGGATGGAAGAAGTCTGCTGCAGTCGTGGCAGGCTCGGCTGAAGCAATCTGCGGCAACGCCGATAGCAAGGCGATGGTCAAATAAGCGGGCGTGACGACTTTGTTATTAAACATACTATTCCTCCATCAGGATTCTGGCTGCTGTGCTTGACTCGCTTGGCATGTTTTAGCCATCGCCACACACAGTTATTATCGTTAAGCCATAACGACATCCGCTCACTGAATGTATGGCTTTGGGGCAGTGTATAGACGCAGCGGCAGGTTTACCCCAACGTAAGGTATTCATATAGCGGCATTACTGTTTCAAAACGCCCTAATCAGGAACTGTTACCCTATGCCAACCACGATTGACCACATCATTATTAGCGTCCCGGACCTTGCCAGCGCGACCGCTGACTACAGCAAGCTGCTGGGTCGGTCCCAAAGCTGGCGGGGCGCCCACCCGGATTACGGCACCGCTAACACCTTGTTCAAGCTGGAGAACACCTACATAGAACTGCTGGCGGCGCAGGGTGAGGGTTTGGCGGCGGATATCGTGAGAGCCAACTTAGATAAACGCGGCTCCTCGCTGGGAGGCATTGTCGTGGGAACCGACAGCGCAACCGATTTTATCCATCACGCGCGGGACAAAGGTCTGGCGGCCTCCGACCCAATGCCCGGACACGGTGTCGATGAGATCACGGGAGCGGCGCGTCACTGGCACAACATTTTTTGGGACCCTGCTGCTGCCCGGGGTGTCTTCTCGTTTTGTATCGAGCACGATGGAGCATCCTCACTACCCGAGGCGACCCCCACCGGGGAAGGTCCTATTACAGCCGTGGATCACGTCGTCGTACGGACGCAAAGCGCTGATGCCGCGAAAAGGTTTTACGGTGATCAACTGGGTATTCGCTTGGCGCTGGAGCAGGACGTGCCGGACTGGGGCGGGACTCAGCTGTTTTTCCGCGCCAGCTCAATGAGCATCGAAGTGATTGCCTCCGAGAGAGCCCCTGAGGAGGACGACCTGTGGGGACTTGCCTTCAAAACAGCGTCTCTCGACACCACCCATCAGCGGCTAGTCAATGAGGGCATTGACGTCTCTGAAATTCGGGAGGGACGCAAGCCAGGTACCCGAGTATGTACGGTAAAATCCCATACGCTTGAGGTGCCTACGCTCCTTATCGAGCACCCAGGTCCCTAATCCGGATCGGCCTCTGAGAGCCCGCCCGCTTTATCAAAGCGATTTCTCGTGGATGGAATCCACCCTCATCCTCCGGACCGATTCTATCCGGCAAAGCCGTGGTGAAATAGGCGACCCCACGACCCGCAACCAAATCGAACCACAAGCCAGCGCGCAATCCGTACGCCTCCCCAGCGTGACCCCAGCGAGAAACTCCGTCAGCAAACAATGCATCGTCACAAGCCCGACCCTCCACCTCTATCCTCTGAATACCTAATCCATAAGTGCAGAAAAATGCCTCGCCCAGCGCTTTGCCAATAGTTTCATCCAGCAGGGCCGCGCGCATAGCGGGCGACAGGAATGTGTTGCCCTCAAGATTTAGCAGTACTTGGCCGATTCGTGCCAAATCCACCATGCCGACCCTAACACCTCCCTGAGGGCTAAAGACCGAGGCATTTGTGCCGGGCACGTAGTCACCTAAATCACAGGCAGAACCCTCGGCCACCGGAATGGTGCAGTTAGGCGGCAAGTCACCCGGGTCGTCACGGGCGATATCACCAGTGTCCCTGTAAAGCACCACGGCAGCTGCCTGCTGTTTCTCATCGCACCCCAACCAGTTCAAGCAGGCCTCAATATTCAGCGGATCAAAAAGCGTTCGTTGCATAAGTTGGTAATAGGCTTCACCGGTTACAGCCTCGAGCACCGTAGCAATCACGGGTGCGCCAAGATTGGCATACTCAAAAGGGGCTGCACCCGGTGGGGCTTCAGAAGACCAGGCCAGCGGGTTGTCCAGTCGCTCACGTAAGCTCTCACCGAGCGGGATGACATATCCAACGGCATCGCTGAGGCCGGCTCGGTGGGACAGCAGTTGCGCAAGAGTTACCGGAACATTGGAGAAATGGGGAGAACGGATAGGCCAACCCAGATAGGTCGAAATATCCTCGTGCAAGGCAAGGCGACCTTCATCCACGAGACGCAGTGTAGTGAGTGCCATGAGCAGTTTTGAAATGCTTGCAATGCGCACTGGATCGTTTGCTTGTACTTTGCGTTCTGTCGCTCGGTTTCCATAGCCCTCAACGACCACCGGGCTAATCGTGTCCCTATCAAATACCACCACCACAGTGGCAGGTACAACGGCTTGATCAGCCGCCGCCTGTCCCGAGAAAAAGATCATCCATGCGACGAGAAGAAACGCCATTGGAAGGATTGGCTTGTTATTCAGCCTAGAGACCTGATCCATCAGCAGAGTAGATCACCCAAATCTTGCGATACCCCTCGGTCTCCCATTTTCCCCGCCACTCTTTGGGGATCGTCACCGCCTCCCCCGCATTGATAGTCACCGCATCGCCGCCGAGAGGGGTCAGTGTGACACTGCCCTCCAGAAAAAACATGAATTCATTAACGCCATAGGGCTCGTCAATCTCAAAGACCTGAGGGCCTGCTTTGTACATGCCCGAGGCAAATTTTCCATCGCTCGATTTGAGTGAGGTGAAGTCAAAAATATCGCCAACTTGACCCTCTGAGACAATCGTTTCGGGACGCTCAAATATGGCACCGGCGAGATCCGAGACTGAGAGCTTTGCCAGCGCGGCGCTCTCCTCTGCCACGGTTGATGCTGTCACGGCAACCAGCAGTGCGCCCGCCAGCAACGCAATAGATTTACGGGTTTTTATTCTCAAAGCTATCTCCTTACGGGGATCTAAAAAGATCGTTTGCTAGTGTTGATGCGTTTCAGATTGCAAGCTGCTCGCTGACTGCC
Organism: Luminiphilus sp.; assembly: GCA_965658055.1. Classification (GTDB taxonomy): domain Bacteria; phylum Pseudomonadota; class Gammaproteobacteria; order Pseudomonadales; family Halieaceae; genus Luminiphilus. The sequence continues at coordinate 40,200 of CBFHQV010000013.1, forward strand.
CTGAGAGCCGCGTCGATCGCGCCGTCGACATAGGCATGAGCCTCAGAGTCCGAGTTGGCTATTGAAATTCGTCCTATTCGGGCGCGCCCCTGAATGTGAGGGCCGTTGTATCTGCCGTAGTTCGGATTAATACCAACACCTTCAAACTCGTAGGCATAGCCATGAGGCCAGCGGTTCAGGGTAATGCCCGCCATATCCCGCTCCACATCGAAACCGTAAGGGCCGAGCATGCCATCAAAGTGATTGACAATGTCAGTTTCAAAATCGCTAAAGGCCATTTCCATAAGTTGCGCGCGCCCCGCCCGGTATTGGTCCTGGGCTGGGAGACCCGGCGCCCTCGGGGAATACCAGGCGGTCACCACAATCGGCTCATCGGTTTTTTGGGCGTATTTATAGTCGCCGAGGCTCACGGGGAAATCGAGTCGGAGATATTGAAAAAAGACCTTACCCGGTGAATAAAACTTGTAGTACCCCGCCTCCTGGAACGCCCGCCAGTTGCGGAGTGCAAAGGTGCCAAGCACGAAAGGGATTTTTGTGGCCTGCGCAATCGCCGCGTTTTGCTCCGGGGTGGCTTCCGGGCACAGATGGGGAATCATCTGGTTATAGCAGGCCATCACCACGTGACGCCCTCGCACGCGACACACCTTGCCCTCCTGAACATAGGCCACATCCACCCGATCACCCCGGGAGGTATGACGTACATTAACCGCCGTACTGATAAGACGAATGCGGACACTATTATCGGGTTGATCAAGCTGGCTGTAATCCGCCCTCGCGGTGACCAGATCTTCCATGGTGTCGCCGGGTATGGCTTTAGGAATCAAATAGCGAACCAGTGCTCTGGCAACACTCGCGTTGCCATCGGGGAACTTGTAAATGTAAGGGTCTTCCACCCCGTGCTTGATTGTGACCCGAATTCTGTCAGTCCCGGGGAAACCATAGTAAAGCGCCTCGTAAGTAGAGATGGCTTCCCACCCGGCACCCATCATGGGTAGCCAGGAATCCTGTAACACCTGCCTGACGGCCTCGGGCTGATTGGCATAGCGGTCAAGAAAATCAAGGTAGGTCGTGTTGCGCACCAGTTGCTCGCACTCCGCCGAGGTCATGCCCTGCAAGTAGTCGATACCGCCTTTGAGCAGCACATGAAAGCGTTGCTGATCCTCCGCCGACAGCGGCATAGCCTGGGTGATGTCAGCGAGCGCCTTATCGGAATAATGCCGGGTGCTCTGAATCGGATCCGGCGTCAGCGTTGCTTTGCCATAGGTCGGGGCATCGAAGTAAATCCCCTCGGTCATGTTGCGGCTTGAAAAAAACGCATGATCAAAGTAGCGGTCGAAGCGCTCCACCTCGATGCCTATATCCCGAAGCAGTTGACTTGCCATCTTGGAATAGGCCGACGGAGTATCAATCGCCTGACTGCCGCCATAGCCAATCAGTGTGTGTCCGTCGACCGTCAGCTCATTGCGCCGCGCATGACCCCCAAAATCGTCGTGGTTATCGAGTATCAATATGCGCTGATCGGCGCCACGCTGATCGCGAAAAAACTTGGCGGCGGCGAGACCGGAGATTCCGCCACCCACAACGACAAGATCGTAGTCCGCATCCGTTTGATCGGTGGGCATCGAAAAAGACCGACCCTCGCGCGCCAGAGCGTGGGCTATCTCGTAGGTGCCTGCGACGCTGCCCCGCATACCGGTGAGCGCTGGTGGGTAATAGTCGGGGCCGAGTGCACTCATCGGGAGAGCGCCGGCAGCCACTGCTTCAAGCGGCGACAAATGCAGACCTGCAGCGCCGAGTGCCACCCCATTGAGAAAGTCTCTGCGGGAAATCCTCGCCTTCATTGCTCAACTCCTTGCTGGTTTGGGTATGCGAGCATCGTCTCGACATGATATCGGTTGGCGCAAAAGCAGATCCATTTTTCCCCCGGGGACAGCAGTTGTCCACCGATAATCGCTTCGGAACAGCTCCGCTAGGCAAAGGCCTCGCAAGACGTTTGCTCAGCATCGGCCCTCAATCCACACAACCGTCTGTGCTTAAACGGGGCCATCTATGCTTAAATGGCGGCACCCGCAACAGCTACCACCGGAAGCGTCTTGGGACCACTTGCCGACATCGCCACAACAGGCTGGGATTTATTTGTTGCCAATCTCCCCAGAGATCTCACCTGGCCGTTTCTGCTTATTACCCTTGGCCTCGGGTTAATCCTGTGGTCCGCGCGCGCGGGGCGCGGATCGAAAGATGCCTCGGGCCGCGAGCGACCCGCTGGCCTCTTGCAGTTCGTCCTGCCGTGGGATATCTACTCCCACCCTTCGGCGCGTGTGGATGTTGGACTCTATGTGTTGGAGCGACTGCTTCATCCCTTTTGGTATGGCGCACTTATCCTTACGGTGGGGACCGCAACGGAAGCAGGTGTGATTACCGCACTCTCAGCGAGTGGAACGACCCCCGGCCTTGAATCAAGCCTAGGCTGGATGCTTTTTTATAGCTTATGCACCCTACTGATTTATGACTTTGTGTTTTACGCGATCCACTACACCGAGCACAAAGTGCCGGCACTCTGGGCTATCCACAAAGTGCATCACTCCGCCGAAGTGCTCACCCCCCTCACACGCTACCGGGAACACTTCTTGGAGGGGCCGCTGTATGCCGCAGGCTCGGCATTCTCCTACGGACTCGCGGGAGGCGTATTTGGCTGGCTCTTCAATGGCGGTATTACGCAGGCGACCCTGTTCAATATCGGGGTCTTTTCTCTGCTGTTCGGATTCAACGGGTCCTTTCGCCACTACCACGTTGCGTTCCACTACCCCCGTTGGCTGTCCAAATGGCTTCATAGTCCGGTGATGCATCACACCCACCACAGCTATTTGCCCCAACACTGGGACACCAATCTGGCAGCCGTAACCAGCCTCTGGGATCGCCTTTTTGGCACCCTCTACATTCCCGAGAAAGATGAATTTACGCCCTGGGGCCTTGGTCCTGATACTCAACATCGCTATCGGTCATGGTGGCAGAACACCACTGGCCCGTTCCGCGACTGGGCGACGATGCTCAAGGGTCGGCGCCCCTAGCAGACCCCAGTTATTTACAAATGACCGCCGGTCATTTAGGGTAAGCGCCTGAGTGAAGAAATCCAACACATACCAACAAACGCCAACACAGCGCCGTTCAACAACACGTTAAACAGAGAGACCCGCCATGACCGCACAAGAACCCCAACTGACCACCGCCGATGTCCTTACCCAGCTCAACGATACCCTCTCCCGTCAAAAACGGGCGTATCTGGCCGAGGGCGAGGTAACCGCCGAAGTCCGAATCGATCGCCTTGATCGCGCCCTCGATATTCTGGTGCGCCATGCCGAGCGTATCAGTGAAGCCCTCAATGCCGACTTTGTCTGTCGTCCGCGGGAAATCAATCTGATGACTGATGTGGCCGGCTCTATCGACTGCATGAAGCACAACAAAAAGCATCTGCGGCAGTGGATGAAGTCAGAATCACGTCCCAGCAAATTTCCCCTGGGCCTGCTGGGCAGCCGCTCGCGCATTGAGTATCAGCCCAAGGGTGTAGTTGGCATTATCGCGCCCTGGAACTTCCCTATTGCCATGGTCTTTGAACCCCTTGCCAGTATTCTGGCCGCGGGCAACCGCGCTATGGTTAAGCCCTCGGAGTTCACTCCCGAGACCGGCAAGCTGATCGCGGAGATGATGGCCGAGGCCTTTGACCCGAACGAGGTAAACGTCGTCACCGGTGGGCCCGATGTCGGTCAGGCCTTCTCGGCGTTGCCCTTCGACCACATGATCTTTACCGGCGCGACCGGTATTGCGCGACACATCATGGCGGCGGCGGCCAAGAATCTGGTACCGGTGACGCTTGAGCTCGGTGGCAAGTCGCCGACTGTCATCTCACGCAGTGCGAACCTGCCACAAACGATGGAGCGCATCATGAGTGGCAAATGCATCAACGCCGGCCAGGTGTGTATTGCCCCCGACTACCTAATGGTGCCCGAGGAATCCCTCGATGAAGTGATTTCGCTCGCGCAGTCGATCGTGGGCGAAATGTATCCGACACTGCTGGACAACCCCCAGTACACATCGGTCATCAACAAGCGACACCACGATCGGTTAAGCGGCTACATCGCCGATGCGGAACATCGGGGCTTGCAGGTCATCCCCATCAATCCGGCAGATGAATCTTTTGACACCTCATCGACCCACAAAATGCCACCCACACTGGTGATTAACCCGGATGACGAGGCAAGTTGTATGCAGGAAGAAATGTTCGGTCCCGTCCTGCCCATCAAGACCTATCGCAGCTTCGATGACACCATCGACTACATCAACAGCCACCCTCGCCCGCTGGCCGCGTACTATTTCGGCACCGACGCGGCGGAGGAGAATGCATTCATCAAGCGTACGACATCTGGCGGTGTGTGCGTAAATGACGTGATGTTCCACATGCTGCAAAAAGACCTGCCCTTTGGCGGCGTGGGCCCCAGCGGCATGGGCGCCTACCACGGCATTGAGGGCTTCAAAACCTTTAGCCACGCTAAGTCTGTTTACAAACAGACCCTGTCGTTCAACGTGTCCAAGCTCGGCGGCTTCCTGCCCCCCTATGGCGCCGCGACCGAGAAGGCGATTAAGCAGCAGGTTAAGCGATAGGGGTTAACTCACCGCCGCCTCTCCGGAGAGCCGGCGGTGATCTTGGCTCGCAAGCGAGACCGTCTTTGCTACCAACGCGGACTCGCTGGCCCTTATGTCGGCCCTTGTTCAGACCCTTGTAAAGATGTTGACCCTTAAAACAGGAACGTCCTATGGCAGCTCCTAAACGCCGCGCCGTTACCGACGCACAGAAGCAGTTTCGACGAAAGGAAATTCTGTCGGGTGCACGACGGTATTTTGAAACCGTCGGCTACGAGAGCTTTTCCATGGCCCAACTGGCGTCCCAACTAGGCATTGTTAAAGGCACGCTCTATCTCTACTTCCCAACCAAAGAGGCTATTATCCTCGCGCTGTTTGGTCGGGCGCTGGAAGACTGGAGCGAGGCCATGAAGGCGCGCCTAGCGAAACCGATTACGGATCAGCAATTTCTGAAGGCCTTTTACGACACCGCGATGGCCGATCCGATTCTCGTACCGTTGCTCATTCGGCTACAGCACGTTATCGAGCACAATGTCTCGATCCCGCTACTGATCGACTCCAAGCGCCACTTCAAAGCCTGCCTAGGCGGCATTGCCGAACGTGCGGGACAGGCCCTGAATTTCGCTGAACCTCAGGCCAACGAGTTGGTCTGGTCCCTCGGCGTCTTGCTCTCGGGTGCTGCCCAGAGCGATCAAGGACCCTCCTTGACCGAGGAAGACTTGCCCGAGGACGTGGCAGCCCTCATGACCCAGCTGTCATCACAGCCACTTTTTCTGACCAACGGCCGATACATTCTCGAGGGAATCCGCCGCGACAACTAAACCCTTTATCCAACGCCTGCTTTGCGCCCCATATGAAGAACAACTCTTTTAGGGCAACTTTTTCAAAACCCTCGTGTTGCAGGCCTCTATTGTTCAGCAGGAGATACCGATGACCGTCAACCGCCAGTGGCTGCTCACCAAACGTCCCGAGGGCATGATCGGCCCCGACAACTTTACCTACAACGAAACCGCGATCCCCACACCGAGTGACGGTGAGGTGCTGGTGCGCAACCTGTATTTCTCCTTTGATCCGACCCAGCGCAACTGGATGGTGGATCGCCCCAGCTATCCGCGTCCCAGCAATCATCAATGTATTGTCCGGCAATGCTGAAACCTTCATGCCACCAAACAAGCGCAGTAAAGATTCGATCTTGGTAAAGCTTGAGCGCCAGCTATTTGCCTTCAAGACTGGTGGTGCGCAGGTACGGCAGCTTGATATCAATGTTGCCGTATTTGCCTTGGGCTTCTTCATTGCTCAGTGACAAAGCCACAATCACATCTTGACCCACTTCCCAGTTTGCGGGGGTGGCGATGGGCTCACCGTAAGTAGCCTGCAGTGCATCCAGGGCTCGCAATACTTCAGCGAAGTTACGCCCCACCGACATGGGGTAAGTCATCGCCAGTTGCAGCTTCTTGTTGGGGCTGAAGATAAACACCACGCGCACACTTGCTGAATCGGCGGCGGTACGGCCATCGGGCAGGTAGGCATCGGCGGGCAGCATATCGAGTGCTTTCGACACCGCCAGATCTTCATCGGCAATGATGGGGAAGGTGGCAGGGGCACCCGAGTAGCTTTGAATGTCTTTTTTCCAGCCGGCGTGCTCCTCTACAGAATCTACCGATAGACCAATCACTTTGGTGTCGCGCTTGGTCCACTCATCGGCAAGCTGTGCGACAGCACCGAACTCGGTGGTGCAAACTGGCGTGTAGTCTTTGGGGTGGCTGAACAGTATGGTCCATTGGTCACCAATAAAATCGTGCAACATAAAGGTGCCATGGTCGGTTTCCAGTTCAAGGTTGGGTACAGTGTCGTTGATGCGTAAAGCCATGATCGTTCTCCTAATGGGTGGTTTGAGCCAAAGGCTGTTTTGCGCCGTCGTCGTTTAAGTGGACTTTGCGATAGCGCTTATAGCCACTATGTCCCCGGGGCGTGAGCGAGTAAAACGGGAAAAATGGCTTTTGGTATTCGTAAAAATCGATTAATGCGAGGTGGGGCTCAGCAAGCCTTCGCGACTACTATGGGCGTTCGCAACACGGGCAACTGCAGCGAAAGAGGGGATAACAGTGATAAACATGGGATGGTTGGTCGTTGCAGTACTAATACCGGCATTAGGTGTCTGTGCGAGCGACTCGGTACTCCAGCCGGAAGACAATGAGTTCGGGCCAACCCCCAATCTGGTGGCGCCTAGCAGCAGCGCGCTGCCCACGGCATCCATAGCGAAAGCGGTTGGTTGGCCCAAGGGCGAGGCACCCACCCTTGGCAAGGCTCTGCAGGACCCAGAAGACCCTGTTGTGGTGACCCGCTTCGCCGAAGAGCTTGACCACCCCCGTTGGTTACTGGTGTTACCCAATAACGACGTGTTAGTGGCCGAGACCAATAAACCCGCCAGCAAAGGGGGTTTTTCCGGTATCAAAGGGTGGGTAGCGGGTTTGATGATGCGCTATGGCGGAGGCGGCGGTGCTCCGCCCACTCGACTGACCTGATCCCGGACTGGAACGCGTCGCCAAGGCCAACG
>CBFHQV010000014.1:0-45198 GCA_965658055.1 Luminiphilus sp.
GAAGAAAATATTGGAGCTATCAAAGATCACCAAGTCGATTGCCCGGCCCGATAGCTTCTGAAGCCTAAGCGCATCACGCATTGGTGCCATTTCTACCGCTTCGCAGCCGCCATTTACCAACATTGCTTGCACCATTCTCGCCACTAACGGATCGTCATCGACAATGGCGACGCGAAGGCCTGAAAATGGGGGTGAGCCTTGTGATCGCGACCCCGTAGAGGAATCGAGATCAGCTGGTTGCGCCGACAACATTAGCTCATACGCCGACGTCACATCACCCACACCCGGCGAGTAGTGAAGTGTGCCTCCCATTCGCTGCATAAGCGTTGCTATCAATGTGAAGGGATAAGGATCGTTATTGATTGCATCCAGCTCCCGAGTTGTGGGGGCTTTACAAAATCCGGACTCAAAGTATTTACTGGCGATGGCCTCTGGGAGGTTGCCATTAAACTCCAGGGAAAACCGAATGTTGTGGCGATCATCAGTGGCTTGTTGAGAACTGACTGAGAGGGCTATTTTGGACGACCCCGCATAGAGTGCCTCATGTTGGATGAGCGACATCAGCGCTCTCCGCACCTGCCTGATATCAAGCATGTATTCATCTGTTAGGAGCTGACGTCGGTCTACTTCAAAGACAATGCCCCTGTTCGCAAGTGAGTTCTGCACCCGGCGCCTGATATTGCTGGCGAAAGTCCTGATATTTGCCGACCGGTAGTGAAGGATTAGGTCTTCCTTTTTAATGTGCAAATCACTTTGCAGATCATTTAAAACGTCTCCAATTAATTGACTGGCTTCGCGCGCCTGTTCAGTTAATGCGAGATGACTTACCTGGGCCTGACCGGATAGCTGCTCGAGTGCAGCTAGCGGCAGCGCGAGTTCTGCTTTTGTTCTCTTGATCAGTTCATTGCGGGTATTAACCCTTGTGGCAAGGCGTGTTTGAGCTAACCGCAACCGCTGGCTATCTCGCTCGCGGGTTTGGAGTGCGGCCGCGACAAATCCCATGGTCATCAAGGGAAACGGATAGACTCCAATCGCAACGGCAATGATAGCTATCGGCTTGAGCGCGGACACTGTCGATACAATAGTCGTCCAGGCGACGGCGTAAACAAGATGGGCCGCAAAAGCAAATAGCGTCCCCCGCAGCATCAGAATCAGCATTGTGGCGGGGAAGGCGGTGATAAATGAAATCGCAGGCCATGTTGGGTTTCGAACTTGAATGGCGAGAGCTGAGACCAGCATCATGATGGCAATGGTCGAGATTTGCAGCTGAGGACTAATACGATAAGTGCCTCGGCCAAACCAGTGTGCCATTGTGATCAGCACAGCAATAAACGTGTTTGCCGAGACAAAAATTCCCTGGGGCGTCGGCTCAACAATAATGTTTCGGTAGCCGATTAGTAGTGCGACAACAATAAAATAGATCCTAAACCCCAGCATGAGGGGTTCATGGGCAAGCCGTATGTCCTCTTCGGAAACGCCTTTAAACGCCTTGAGCAGCTCCCAACCCGAGGTACGCCCAGAGCGACTGTCAGAATCAAGCGTCGAGTCGGTCTCCTGATCCTTCATCATGGTTCCCCGATGTGTTTAGGTGACATAGCAGCGACGATACGGCGTCTGCTTTAGCTCAGCAGCTTTAATTCGCAGCTCATTAGAGTAACGGTAAGGCCTTGTGCTGGCGGAGTAAAGTGGCTTGGTGAAACTGGCTTCTGGCACGCCCTATGTGGCTAGAGGAACTATGGGTCAGTGCCTTAACCAGCCACTTCTTTATGGGCCTGAGCAAAGGCGGCCACCGCGCGATCGAGGTCGTCACGCGTATGCCCAGCAGAAATCTGCACGCGAATCCGGGCCTTACCTTTTGGCACAACCGGATAAAAAAACCCGACTGCGTAGATACCAAGCTCGAGCAGCCGCTCCGACATGCGCTGTGCGACCCCGGCATCGCCGAGCATGACGGGCACAATAGGGTGGTCGCCCTCAGGAATTGAAAATCCCTTTGCCAGCATGCATGCGCGAAAGTAGGCAGTGTTCTCGTGGAGTTTGTCCCGGAGCGAGGTTGAAGCTTCGAGCATATCAAGCACTCGGAGCGACGCCGCGCAGATCGCGGGGGCAAGAGTGTTTGAGAAAAGATACGGACGCGATCGCTGGCGCAGGATATCGATGATTTCTTGACGGCCAGCGGTAAAGCCGCCGGATCCTCCGCCAAGCGCTTTCCCGAAAGTGCCCGTAATAATATCTACCCGGTCCATAACGTCGCAGTGCTCATGAACACCCCGTCCTCGAGCACCCATAAACCCGGTAGCGTGGCAATCATCGTGGTGGACCATCGCGCCGTACTGATCGGCCAAATCGCAGATCTTGTCGAGCTGGGCAATGGTGCCATCCATAGAAAAGACCCCATCGGTGGTGATGAGTATGCGTCTTGCCCCAGCACTTTTTGCCTTCTCAAGTTGCGCCGCCAAATCGGCCATATTGTTATTTTGGTAACGATAGCGCGCCGCTTTACACAGCCGAATACCGTCAATGATGGACGCATGGTTCAGCTCATCAGAGATGACGGCATCTTCGGGGCCCAGTATTGTTTCAAATAACCCAGCGTTGGCATCGAAGCACGCGGCATAAAGAATGGTGTCCTCGGTTTCCAAAAACTGACTGACGCGATGCTCCAGGGTTTTATGAATACCCTGGGTTCCACAGATAAAGCGTACGGAAGCTGCACCGAAACCCCACTGGTCTAGGCTGTCGCTTGCTGCTTTTATTACCTCGGGGTGATTGGCCAAGCCAAGATAATTGTTTGCACACATGTTAACGACGTGGGTGCCATCCTCAAGACGAATCGCATTTTTTTGGTCCGAATCAATCACCCGTTCGGTCTTCCAGAGACCCGCGGTCTTGATCTCCTCAATGTCGGCAACAAAAGACGCTTTGGCGGTTAGGTAGCTCATGTCAATCTTTCCAGTTCAGGATCACTTTGCCCGATTGGCCCGATCGCATGATGTCGAAGCCTTCTTGAAAATCCGTGTAATGAAAGCGATGGGTAATGATGCGCTCAATAGGCAACCCGCTCTGCACCATCATGACCATCTTGTACCAGGTTTCATACATCTCGCGGCCGTAGATACCCTTGATATTGAGGCCTTTAAAGACTACGTCGGTCCATGCGATACCGGTGTCATCTGGCATCAAACCCAGCATAGCAATACTGCCGCCGTTGATCATTTTGCTTAACACATCTCGAAAAGCTACCGGTGAGCCAGACATTTCTAGGCAGACATCAAAACCCTCGAGAATGCCAAGGCTCTCCATAAACTCTTTGGTGATTTGCTGCTTCGCTACGTTGATAGGCTGAACGCGCGGCACGATGCGCTTGGCCAAATCAAGCCGGTATTCATTGACATCCGTCAGTATCACATTGCGAGCGCCACAGTGTCCCGCGACCATGGCAGCCATGATCCCAATGGGCCCTGCACCGGTAATAATGACGTCCTCGCCCACCATGTTGAAGGATAGGGCGGTGTGAACGGCATTGCCGTAAGGATCAAAAATGCTGAGCAGATCTGTGGGGATATAAACGTTGGGTCTGAATACGTTGGTGGCCGGTATTGCAATGTATTCGGCGAAAGCACCGTCCCGATTAACCCCGACGCCCAGCGTATTGGGGCAAAGGTGCAGGCGCCCGGCGAGGCAGTTTCGGCAGCGGCCGCAGACCACGTGGCCTTCACCGGAAACGATGTCACCGATCTGAAGGCCCGTTACATTTCTGCCTATTTCTACAATCTCTCCCGCAAATTCATGCCCGCTTGTCATCGGCACCGGGATGGTTTTTTGAGCCCATTCATCCCAGTTGTAGATATGGACGTCGGTGCCACAGATTGCGGTTTTGTGAACCTTGATCAGCACATCATTGCCGCCTACCTCGGGCTCGGGCACGTCTTCCAGCCACAGCCCTTCCTCGGCGTATTTTTTAACCAGCGCTTTCATGCTAGCAACCACCTCACTTGGTGAAAATATTGTATTCGACCTCTGTTGCAGTCTCGCAGTGGGCGCAGTAACGACACCCAGTAAGCGATTGAGGCAATAGCGGCCCGTAGGACTTTTACGAGTGTTTCGGCGGATTAGCCCACTCAACAACTGACGGCTGAGCAGCTATTGAGCGCAAGCGCTTTCGCGGGCGGGTCACCCAATGTCGCGGGCGGGCTGGATTATCCCTCGCGCTTGATTTGCTGAGCTTGTCTCATGGGCTGTCGCTTGGCGCTGATAAAGGCGCCCAACAAAATGAGGCCAGCGCCCAGTAGCGTCGTTATCTTGGGAATTTCGCCAAAAAATAACCAGCCCAATCCGGCGGCAAAGACGATCTGCAAATAGCTGAGACTGGTGGTTCTGCTAGCGGAATCAAACTGCATGGCCCGAGTGAGCGAGAGCTGGCCGAGCTGTGTGAACACCCCAACTCCCAGCAAGACCAGCCATCCCTGAGGAGTTGGCCAGACAAAGTCATTGACGCCCAGCAAGAGTGTCCCGGGAATACAAACCATGGGAAAGTACAGCACGATAACTGAGGGGTGTTCTGTTGCCACCAGTTTTCGAACCAAGGTGTAAGCAATGCCGCTACCCAGCGCGCCGCCCAGTCCTGCAAAGACCGCGGCGATTGGGAAATCGCCGATAGAGGCAAGCCCTGGCCCGGCGTAAAAGTAAGGTGAGACCATGAGGCCTAGCCCAAGTAGGCTCAACACAATACAAACTAGGGTTGCGCTCGTAGGTCGCTCTGCCAAGAACCAGAACGCGAGCAAAGCGGTGAAAACCGGGTGGAGGTATTGAAGAACCGTGGCCTGCGCATAGGGGAGGTGCAAGATCGCATAAAAAACCCCGGTAAGGGCTAAGAATCCCGAGAGACCTCTTCCCAAAAGAAGGACTCGCCGGTTGCCCATGGGGTGCACCCGTGCCCGCGCGATGTCGACAAGTGACAGCACGACGGATACCAGTGCGCGAACAAAAATGATTTGAAGCAGTGGGATGTGCCAGGTGCCGGCCAGTTTTACCAGACTTCCCATGGCCGCGAACGCGGCTGCACTGAGAAGCATGTAACGGGTGCCAGTCATGAGCATTTGCGCGCTGTCAAATAATGATGGAAGAGATGGTGCCCAGGGACGGAATCGAACCGCCGACACGGGGATTTTCAATCCCCTGCTCTACCGACTGAGCTACCTGGGCGTGGCTTTCTTCAGCGAGGGGCTTTGCACACCCTCGGAGGCCGCGTATTAAACCTGTGCCACTGCCAGAGGTCAAGTTTACCAGCAGCGAATTACACGGTGACGGGAGTTACCTCCAGATCGTTGGCAAGGGCCAGTTCGTCCTCGCTGTGATCCGAGGCCAGTACGGCATAGATGGCTGGCAATAACACCAAAGTGAAGAAGGTGCCGATGAGCATGCCCACCACCAGAATGACGCCGATGCTATTGCGCGCTTCGGCGCCCGCCCCGGTGACCAGTACCAGCGGGAAGTGCCCCAGCACTGTGGCGCCGGTAGTCATAAGAACAGGCCTCAGACGGCTCATCGACGCCTCTCGGATGGCAGCGATTTTATCGAGGCCTTCTCGCTGCGCTTGGTTGGCAAACTCTACGATTAAAATCGCATTTTTTGCCACAAGTCCCGCCAGCGTGATGAGGCCAACCTGTGAGTAAATGTTGATCGTTGTCAGGTCGACGAAGGTGATAACCAGCGCAGCAAAGAGCGCGAGGGGGATTGACCCCAATAAAATGATCAGCGGGTCTCTGAAGCTGTTGAACTGAATGGCAAGCACAAAGAAGACTAGCACCATGGCAATGCCGAGCACGCCGATCATGGTATTACCCTCGCTGCGGATTTCCCTCGACTCGCCGGTGTAGTCCAACACGTATCCGGCTGGCAGGATGTCATTCGCCGCTGCCTCGATGAAAGACAGCCCCTGTTCTTTTGTTGTACCCGGGATCACCCCACCAAAAACCTTAAACGCATTTTTTTGTTGGAAGCGCGTGAGCGCTCGGGGCGCCGTCACGCGCTCTATGCTGGCGACAGCACCAAGGGGAATCAAGTCGCCATCGGGCATAGCAATAGGCAGGTCGAGAATGGCGTCGGGTGATGTGGTCTCAGTGGGCATGACCCGCGGAATGACGCGATACGCGCGGCCCCGATCATCGTAGCGCGTGACATAACCCTCGGAGTTCAGCAATCCGACCTGATTGGCGACGTCACTGACTGACATACCCAGGTCGGCGAGCTGCTGCTTGTCGAGATTAATTTTAACCTGAGCCAAGTCGACCCGAAGGTCTGTGTCAGCAAACAGAAATAACCCGGACTCCTCTGCCGCCTGAACGAGTTGTTGTGCGTAGGGCAGCATGGATATCGCATCGTCAGAGCTGGTAATCACCACTTCAACATCGAACTGGCCTGCAGAGGGCAAATCGGATGCCGCAACCGGAAACACATTCAGCAGGGCGATCTCTTTGAGCGCCGCATAAATATCAAAGAGCATGTCCTGCACCGAACGACTGCGCTCGCTGGGGTCGACAAATCCCTGCCCGCCGTAGGAGGCCGAGGGCATCATCACATGCCAAATCTCGGTGGCGCCCTCAAAGGTCGCCAAGGTATTTACCACCTGCTTCATGCCTTCGTAGGTCTCCTCGATGGCGGCCTCCGGAGAGGCGTCAGCAATGACGGTAATGTCAGATTGGTCTTCTATCGGCGCGAGCTCTTTCAGGGAGAAAAGATAAAGCGGTGCGGTGAGGAGGCTGAAAAATAGCCCCGCGGCTATCAGCTGCCACCGATACCTAATGGCGCCCTCCACAACGTTGGCGTAGAGCGCCGAGGTGCGATCGAAGCGCTGGTTGACCCAGCGTGTGGCTCTGGTTTCGTGCCCTTTGTCAGGGCACACCCACGCACTCATGATAGGTGAGAGCGTGATGGCCACCATGCCGGAGATCAGCACGGCAATAGCGAGGGTGAAGGCAAATTCTTTGAACAAAAACCCAGCCAGGCCGCTGAGCAGGCCTATGGGCGCATAGACCACGGCGAGTGTTACCGTCATGGCAATAATAGGTGACAACAGCCGGCGCGAGGATGTCAGGGCCGCTTCACGTCTACTCATTCCGTTGCGCAGGTTCTTGGCGACATTTTCGACCACAACAATCGCGTCATCGACCACGAGTCCAACCGATAGTACGACGGCTAACACTGTCAAAAGATTGAGAGAAAAGCCCATTACCGACATGGCGGCGATAGCGCCTAAAATCGAGATGGGTATCGTCAGCAGAGGGACAAGTGCGGTTCGCATTGAGCCCATGAGCGCCACCACCACAAACCCGACCAGCAAGATGGTTTCACCCAGCGTGATTGCAATTTCTTTCAAGGCGTCGCGCATGTAAAGAGTGACGTCGTAGCCTATATAAAACTCATAGGAGTCATCGAGGGTTTCATTGATGGCATCGACTTCCTCATACAAAGCGTTAGCGACTGCAATTTCGTTCGCGCCGGGTGCGGGGTAGATGCCGATGAAGACGACATCCACCAAGCTGTAGCGAGTAAGTCGGTTGACCTCTTCCGAGCCTGCCTCTACTTGGGCAACATCGCTCAGCCTGATGTCTACATCGCTATCAGACTTGATGATCATGCTGGCGAAATCTTCAGGGGTTCGAGATTCTGTATTGGCTACCAGGTCTATTTGTTGAGAGGTATTTTTGGCGCGCCCAAAAGTGCTGATGACGTTGTTCTGGCGCAGGGCTTGCTGAATGTCATTGGCGCTGACACCGAGGGCCGCCATTCGGGTGGTATCGAGCCAAATCCGCATGGCGGGTCGGATCCCGGAATTCATAGCATCCTGAACATTGGGAAGCGAGGTCAGTCTGGGCAGGATGTCTCGTTGCATGAGGTCGGTAACGCTTGAGCGACTCTCACCCTCGGGAATGCTGAGTGCCAAATAAAAGCTGGCGTAGGGGCTATCTGCACGAACAACGTCGATAGCGGGGTCTTCTGCACCGTCTGGCAACTCAAAGCGAATCTGACTGAGTCGCGTGTTTAGCTCTGCCAACGCATCGGTGCTGTCCTCGTTAAGTTTCAACCAAACTTTTATGAGGCTACTGCCGCTGGTTGTTGTTGACTCGACGTAATCGACCCCCGGCACCGCAGAAGCTACTCGTTCAATCGGTTCCGCGACAAAACCCCTTACGGTTTCGGCACTAGCGCCCGGGTAAACCGTAGTGATTTCCAGCGAGGAGCTTTCGATAACGGGAAACATAATGACTGGCAAGTTGATAGCCGCGCGAAGCCCTACAAGTAGCAGTGCCAGAGACAGCACCACGGAGACGATTGGGCGCCTGACGAAAACATCATTCCAGCGAGGTCGATGCGTTAATACAGAGGTCATCCCCGAGAGGCCTCTTGGGCTCGCTTGGCCAACGCACCATCGCTAAGCTTGAAGGCTCCGTCGGTTGCGATGACCTCACCGGGAGAGAGATCACCCGTGGCAATGATAGTTCCCGCTTTGTCATCAAGAACCACGATGTTACGCCGCTCGGCGCGGAAGGGGACGTAAGCGCCTTCTTCGGCACCTCTCAACACGAAGACATGCGATCCGTCGACGTCCCATCTCACGGCGTGGCCCGGTATTGCAAAGGCAGCTTGCGGACGGCTCGTTTGCACCTCAATAAGCACCAGCTCACCATGTCGTAGCGCCGGCGCGTCAAGTTCTGCGCGAACTTCATAGGCGCGTAGCCCGGGGCTGAGGGCGTCAGCCACGGCGATGACGGTGGCTTCACCCAGCGGCTCTTTGTCAATCGAAAACAATTTGACCGTGGTGCCAAGAGTGACACGAGCGACGCCTTGTGGCACCTTAAAATCAACCCAGCGAGCGTTGCTGACCCCTGTGAGGGTGGTGAGCACCTCACCCGCTTGCATCAGGTCACCAACGGTCGCGGTATAAATACCCAATCGAGCATCGAAGGGCGCGTAAACAGTGAGCCGTGTCAGCTGTGCTTCGACCGCGGTGATTTGCGCCTTCAGGCTTTGGTTTCGAGCGAGTAGGGTGTCTAGCTGATCTTGAGAGGCCAGGGAGCGGGCCATAAGAGATTCCACACGCTTAAGCTGGGTCGCAACGAGATTCAGGTCGGCTTCCAGTGCGGCGCGCTGGGCTTTGAGGTCCTCATCAAAAAGCTGCAGGACAATGTCGTCTTTCTTGGCAACGCTGCCCGCGGCGATGGGTAGAGCAACTATCTTGCCGGTGGCTTCCGAGGTTACCTCAATGAAGTTTGGTGCTCTTATCGTCCCGGTTAAACGACGCACGGGCGTCCATTGGGTTTGATCGACTTCGGTGGCGGTCACCACCGAATAGGGCGGCGGAAATTCTGCCGCCATGGCCATCGCAGCCGAAATTTGGAAGTACTTGATACCCCCAAGCACCCCGGTGACCAGGGCACAACACGAAAAGGTGACAATCCAGGATAAGGAGCGCATATGGGCTTAACTAGCTCTTGATGGTTAGGGTTCAATCAATCAATGAGTGACTGGATAAAGGGTAGTTGCTCGGAGGCGTTCTCCTCGGGGCGCGTAGTTTCGCACATATCCAGCCTTCTTGGCATGGGTTCACAGGTTTGGGGTTTGGCTAACCGAGGTTCTCCGAGGCGGTCGATCACTCACTGGGCGGCACATAGCCCTCGGCCCGTTCATAGTCTTGGCCCGTAAAAAACTTATCCATTTCGCCCTGCAGGTATTTGCGCGACTCCGGATCCATCAAATTGAGATGTTTTTCGTTAATAAGCATGGTCTGTTCTGCCTGCCATTCTAACCAAGCTTTTTTCGAGACGTTATCAAACAGCTGCTGACCCTTTGGACCGGGCAGCGGCGGGCGATCTAGACCTTCCAGTTGTTCCTGATATTTTTGACAGAAAACCGTTCTCGCCATGACTACTCTCCTTACAATAACGTGTACGAAATTTAGAATCCGGGGTATTGCTATCTTTTTGTTTCAGTAAGCAACGCTAGTAACCGAACGATAGGGGCGGGTAAGCCAAGCCCCTCGGGAACCCGTGGATCGACCCAGCGGCACGAGTCTACCTCAGCGACCCGCGGGGTGGGGTCTTCGACCTTAAGCAGTATCGGCGTGATAACCAAATGAAAGTGGCTAAAAGTGTGCGCGATCGCAGCTAGCTCGATGGTATCGCCGGGTTCAGATCCCTCCTGATTGCGCCACCATTGTGTCGCGTCGACCTCGGCCGGTAGCTCCGAAAAGCTCCATAACCCTCCCCATATGCCACGCTCAGGTCGCCTTTCCATTCGCACCGATCCGTCAGTGCGTTGAGGGATTACGACTCGGGTCTCACGGGTGGGCAGCTTTTTCTTGGTCTTCTTCTCTGGAAACAGGTGCTGGGTGTGCGACTCAAAGGCGAGGCAGGTTGTCGCCAACGGGCATGCGCCACATTGCGGGGATGCTCGGGTACAGACAGTCGCACCTAAATCCATAATGCCTTGGGTGTAATCTGCGACGCGACTTGTTGGCGTCACTTGCTCAGTCAGCGCCCATAGCTGTTTGAGGGTTGCCGATTGGTCAGGCCACCCTGTCACGGCGTAATGTCGGCATAGCACCCGCTTTACATTGCCATCCAGAATAGGGGCTCTTTTTTTCATGGCGAGACTTAGAATGGCACCGGCGGTGGACTTGCCGATCCCTGGAAGCGTCGTGAGACCCTCGACGGTATCGGGAAATTGACCTGCGTGCTCAGCCACGATGAGTCTTGCGGTTTTGAGTAAATTTCGCGCGCGGGCGTAATAGCCCAGACCCGTCCACAGGTGCATTACCTGATCATCCGGCGCAGCTGCAAGTTCGAAGATCGTTGGGTAGCGTTCGGTGAAGCGCTCAAAATAGGGAATAACGGTGGCTACCTGCGTTTGTTGCAGCATGACTTCCGACAGCCAAACGCGGTAGGGCGTGGGGTTTTGCTGCCAAGGTAAGTTTTTGCGCCCCTCGCGATCGAACCACAGCAGGAGGCGCTCGCTGAAGTCGGAGCCGCTGATCGGGCGAGCACTGTCTTGATGATTAGTTGGCATGAACCTGCGCTGGATCTTCGATACAATGGCCGATTGTAACGCGCCGGGTCCTTTAACCGCGAAACCCGGATTTCCTTCCTATTCAGGAGACAGCGATGACCGTAAACACTGAGGCGCGCCGAGCGAGCGTCAGTCGAGAGACCCTGGAGACCAAGATCAGTGTCGATCTGTGTCTCGATGGGTCCGGGCAATCCGAGTTTTCAACCGGCGTACCGTTTTTAGAGCACATGCTGGACCAAATCGCCCGTCACGGGATGATGGATTTGAAAATTATTGCCGAGGGAGACCTCCATATTGATGGCCATCATACGGTTGAAGATATCGGTATTACCTTGGGCCAGGCATTCGCGGAGGCGGCCGGGGATAAGAAGGGCTTGGTTCGCTACGGCCATGCTTACGTCCCGTTGGATGAGGCCCTGTCCCGGGTGGTTGTCGATTTTTCAGGGCGGCCGGGGTTGGAATGGCATGTCGCGTTTAGTCGGGCGGTGATCGGCAGCTTCGATGTGGATTTGTTTGTTGAGTTCTTTCAGGGATTCGTGAATCACGCGCAGGTGACCCTGCACGTGGATAACCTCCGCGGCCACAATGCTCACCATCAGGCAGAGACAATTTTCAAGGCCTTTGGTCGAGCGCTTCGTATGGCGTTGACCCGTGACCCCGCCATGGCGGGTGTCACCCCTTCGACCAAAGGGGTGCTTTGACTCGGTGACTAATCACGTCGCCGTAATTGATTACGGCATGGGTAATTTGCACTCGGTCGCCAGCGCGCTTGAGCATGTCGGCGCTGACCGAGTCGACGTCACGCATGACCCGGCGGTGATCGGCGCTGCGGATCGGGTGGTCTTTCCGGGTGTGGGTGCAATTCGGGACTGTATGGCCGAAATAAAGCGGCTGCACTGCGATCAGCTGCTTAAATCGGCGCTGGCGGATGGCCACAAACCGGTGTTGGCGATTTGTGTCGGCATGCAGGCGCTGCTAAGTCGGTCGGAGGAAAATGATGGCGTGGAGACCCTCGGCATCATTCCAGGGGATGTCCGCTTTTTTGGGCAAGACCTTAAGGACCAAGGTGGCAATCGCTTGAAGGTTCCCCACATGGGTTGGAATGAGGTAGCTCAAAGGATCAAGCACCCACTCTGGGCTGACATCGAAGACCGCGCGCGCTTCTATTTTGTCCATAGCTATTGGGCCAGTCCTTTATCCGAAGAGGTGGTTGCGGGCACGTTTGACTACGGCCTCGAGGGGTGTGCCGCCCTGGCAAAAGACAACTTATTTGCCGTTCAGTTTCACCCCGAAAAAAGTCACCGGGCAGGGCTTCAGCTACTACACAACTTTTTAATGTGGAACGGAACATGCTAGTTATCCCAGCGATTGACCTTAAAGACGGTCAATGCGTGCGATTGCGCCGCGGTCTCATGGAAGACAGTACAGTATTTTCTGATGATCCAGCCGGCACCGCTGTGGGCTGGGCGGAGCAGGGCGCTCGGCGTCTTCATTTGGTGGATTTGAATGGTGCTTTCGAGGGTGAGCCCGTGAACGGCGCCGCTATCGAGGCCATCGTTGATGCCGTTCCCGATCTACCCGTGCAAATTGGCGGCGGGATCAGGGACATGGCAACAATCGAGCGCTATTTAAAGCGGGGTGTTCAATGGGTGATTATCGGCACCGCCGCAGTCAAGGATCCTGACTTTGTCCGTGCGGCCTGTCGCGCCTATCCGGGCCGTATTGTCGTCGGTATCGACGCCAAAAGCGGGCGGGTTGCCACCGATGGTTGGGCGGAAGTCTCTGAGATTCAGGCCACGGCTCTCGCCAGAGAATTTGAGGCGGCGGGCGTGAGTGCGATTGTGTACACCGATATTGATCGGGATGGGATGATGCAGGGAGTCAATGTCGAGGCGACGCGAGAAATGGCCAGGGCCTCCAGTATTCCTATTATCGCTTCGGGGGGTATTACTAACGCTGAGGACATCAAAGCCCTGGCCGCCCACGCCTCTGAGGGAATTATTGGCGCCATTACGGGGCGCGCTATTTATGAGGGGACCCTCGATCTCGCATCAGCCCAGCGTATGGCTGATGACTTGATGGTCGGTCGCTGATGCCTCTCGCCAAGCGGATTATCCCCTGCCTCGATGTTGATCGCGGTCGGGTCGTGAAGGGCGTCAATTTTGTCGGCATTCGCGATGCCGGTGATCCTGTTGAGATCGCCAGGCGTTACAACGAAGAAGGTGCGGATGAGCTGACGTTTCTGGATATCACCGCCAGCCACGAAGATCGTGACACGACCGCTCACACGGTGGAGAAAATTGCCCGCGAGGTGTTTATCCCGCTCACAGTGGGGGGCGGTGTTCGCGAGGTCAGCGATATAAGAACCCTGCTTAACGCTGGGGCTGACAAAGTCAGCATCAATACAGCGGCCATTCATAACCCCGATTTGGTGCGTCAGGCCGCCGAGCGATTTGGCTCTCAGTGCATCGTTGTCGCCATGGATGTGAAGCGGGTTGAATCGGCTGAGACCATGCCGCGCTATGAGTTGTTTACCCATGGAGGCAGGAAGCCCACCGGCATAGAGGCCGTTGCTTGGGCGCAAAAAATGGCTGCCCTGGGTGCCGGAGAAATTCTGCTGACCAGCATGGACCGGGATGGCACCCGCGATGGCTTCGAATTGGTGGTCACCCGGGCTATCGCCGACGCCGTCGATATCCCCTTGATTGCTTCGGGGGGCGTCGGGAGTCTTGCCCACCTGGCAGCGGGTATCTTAGAGGGTGGGGCTGATGCGGTGCTTGCAGCCAGTATTTTTCACTTCGGTGAATTCACCATCCCGGAGGCAAAAAGCTACCTTGCTGCTCAGGGCATCGAAGTCCGTATTTGAGGGGCTTGGCATCGCGCTAGTTGCGATGCGGGAACGAGGGTCACCGCAATAGGAATTTCGGGCAACAGCTTATCGAGTGCAGCAATGGTCTCGGGGTAGGGATGGCCAATAGCCAGTGCGTGTCCCTCTTGACGCGCAAGGTTGATCGCGAACTGTAACTGCTCGGCGATTCGGGTCTCGCTCCGCTCGTTGTCAAGAAACACGTTGCGCTCAGTGGCAGGGACCCCAAGCTCCCCCGCAACAGCCAACGCCACACTTTTTTCCGTTGTTCGCGAGTCGATGAAAAACATCTCGCGCTGTTTGAGCCGGGTCATAAGCGAGACCATCGCATCCAGGTCTGCCGTCAGTGCGCTGCCCTGATGGTTATTGAGTCCCTGGGCCTGAGGTAGGGCACTAAACGCTTGTGACAGCGCTTGGTCAAATTCTTTGGCGCTCATTCCGAGTAGTAACGCGTAGGGATCGTTTGAGGCGGTTTGTGATGCTGCCATCGGCATGTGAATTATCGTTTCCTTGCCGCGCTCCCGTGCCGCTTGCGCCAAAGTCGATGCATGGGGTGTACCGGGAATGATGGCAAGTGTCACGGGTGCCGGCAGCTTGCTAACCGCCAAGCCCCACTCGAGCTGGTAGCCCAGGTCGTCAATAACAATGCTTAGCCATGGGCCGTTGGTGGCAGGGCAGGAGCTATACGCCTGAACACTCCATAACAGCAGACCACCAACAAGTGCCCGGAAGGTGGCATTCACTCGCTGGTGGTCTCGGCCACGTCCTCTGCAGCGTCCGATTCACCGCCGGCTTCTGGCGCAATACCGGCCAAAAGGGTGACACCGCGCAACAGGGTAAAGGCCTCATAGAGCTGATTATCATTATTGCGCAGAGTCGCCAGGTCCTCGCTTTCCGCGCCTTCATCCTGCGGGTTGGCGTCACCCGCACTGGCCAGGCTTCCCTGAAGGTCAGCCTCGGTAACCCGCTGCCCTTCAACGCTGGTGATCTTGGCGCGCTCCACCACGATGTCGGGGACAATTCCCTCTGCCTGAATAGAACGGCCTTTGGGCGTGAAGTAGCGAGCGGTGGTAAGTTTGACGGCCCTGTTTTCCGATATCGGTAGCACCGTTTGCACGGACCCTTTGCCAAAACTTCGTGTACCCATAACAATGCCGCGACGTCTGTCCTGCAGCGCTCCTGCCACAATCTCCGAAGCGCTGGCGGAGCCCCCATTAATCAGAATAACAATCGGCGCCCCATTTAATAGGTCACCCTCGCTCGCTTCGTAGTGGTCACCGGCACTGGGGTGGCGACCCTCGGTATAGACCACTTTTCCTCCATCGAGAAACAAATCAGAAACAGCAACGCTGGCGTCGAGGACACCTCCCGGATTGTTACGCAGGTCGATTACCAGCCCTTTCAAAGGATCCTTGGCTGACATCTTCTCGATAGCTGCCTGTGCTTCACTGCCGGTAGCCCGACCGAATTGCGCGATCCGTAAGTAGCCGTAGCGGGGCGCCAGCAGACGACCGCGTACGCTCGCAATTTTTATCTTGTCGCGAACGATGGTGACTTCGAAAGGTTGAGTCTCTCCCGGTCGGCCTATCTCTAGCACGATAGAGGAGCCCACGGGCCCCCGCATGAGCTCAACGGCCTCGTCCGTTGAGAGTCCTTTAATAGAGATGTCGTCGAGTTTTAAAATAACGTCCCCCGACATCAGCCCCGCTTCGGCGGCCGGGGATCCATCGATGGGCGCGATAATTTCAATGTAGCTTCCTCGACGGCCAATCTCGATTCCCAGGCCAGAAAACTCGCCATCGGTTTGGGTTTGTAAATCGGAGTAGTCTTCTCGGGTCATGTAAACCGAGTGCGGATCGAGTCCTTCGAGCATCCCCTTTACCGCGTATTCAAACAACGTGCTGTCGTCCACGGCCTCCACGTAGCCTTCGCGGATCTGATAAAACACATCTGCAAAGGTTTGCAGCTCATCAAGCGGCAACCTCTCGGAAGCTTCGGTAGCGTTGTCTTCGGTTGGCTCGGAGTTGGTGGCCTGCTGATCAGGTTGTGCCAACGCGTGGCCGGACATGCCGAGCCAAACCAGCAGCAGGATGAGATGAGGAAGTGGCATAAAAACAGCTCTCGGTGGCAATTCTAAGTTTGGCACCTGTCAGTATGGTGCTTGCATAAATACTTTCGTACCCATGGTAACTGATTGTGGTGCTTCTGGAATGACGCGTTTATCGGGATAACCATAGCCCCGGGTCTACCGGGCTCCCCGCTTCACGAATCTCGAAATAAAGTGCGGGTTTATCGAGCCCCCCGGTATTGCCAATGCGCGCAATGACATCCCCGGGGCTGACCTGATCACCGACCGAGCGTAGAAGGCTTCGGTTGTGGCCATAAAGACTCAAATAACCCTCGCCATGATCAATAATCACAAGCAGTCCCTGCCCTCGCAGCCAATCGGCATAGACCACTTGACCATGATAGATGGCCTTGACCTCGGCCCCTTCCTGATTAGGGATCATCCAGCCGCGCCAGCGCATATCGGAGGCATTGCGGCGGGCCCCATACCGATTTATGGGTTTCCCTGTGGTTGGGTATATAAGCAGCTCATCGGCGGCGCTGAACGGCATCACCGGCGCAGATAGCGTCCGTTCTGCAAGTGCACTACGAATCTCCTCGAGCAAATCGGTCAGCGCTGTGGCGTCGGCCTCCAGGGCCTGAACCTGGCTGTCATCGTTGTCGAGACTGCGCACAATCGTTGCCAGCGCGAGCTCCCTTTCTGCCTGCAGATCCGCCTGATCTGAGCGCTGCTTTTCAAGTACCGCTTGCTGAGCGGCCAGTCGTGCTTGCGAGGCGCTGAGCGCCTGGCGATTGTCGTCTGCCTCCTTGATTAGACTGGCGTAGCGCTCAAGAGAGGCCTCCCTCGATGTCAACAGTCGCTCAAAAAAAACCAGGTTAAGCGCAATCTCGTCGGGGCTTTGGTCGCCAAAGAGAATTCGAAGACCCCCTCCCTGATTGATCAGCCACAGAGTGCGGATCTCTTCAGAGAGGTGCTCTTGTTCGAGGTTGAGAGCTCCGTTCAGCTCTTCTCGCTTTGCATCCAGAGCGAGCAGCCGCGTCAGCTCCTGCTGGATGGCTTGTTCAATCTCCGTCAATGATTGATCGAGGGCGCCTATTTCGATCTCGGCCTCCCGCAGGCGGGTTTGCAGCACATCCCTCTCGGTGCGCTTGCGCTCCATCCCCTCCTGAATCTGGGCTATTTTCTGGCGAAGGGCATCGATCTCCTGCTGGGTTTGCTGTTCGCGATCGCTCTGGGCAAAGCCTGTGCTCGCCGTGAGGGTGATGATCGAGCCCAGCAGCACGGCTAACACCGAACCTGGTGAATACCACGCAGTTACATGCGATAGGCTACGCTTCATGAGCCCCTTGTCGTTGCTAGCTACTCGGGAAAAGTCATCAGGTTAGTGCCCGACATGGAGGCAGGCTGCTCGATGCCCATCATCGCCAACAGGGTCGGCGCCACGTCGGATAACACCCCGCCGGTCTCTCGCAGGGTGACGTTTCGATGTCCCACGTAAACGAGCGGTACGGGGTAGGTCGTATGCTGTGTATGCAGCTGTCCACTGTCGTAGTCGTTCATCTGTTCACAATTACCGTGATCCGCCGTGATTAATACTTCGCCGCCATGGGTTTTGATAGCAGTAACGAGGCGACCAATGCAGTGATCAAGGGCTTCAACCGCTGCTACCGCCGCTGAATAAACCCCGGTGTGGCCCACCATATCGCCATTGGCATAGTTGACGACAATCAAATCGTGGGAGTTCCTGGTGATTGCCTCGACGATTTGATCGGTTACTTCATAGGCGCTCATCTCAGGTTTGAGTTCGTAGGTAGCCACATCGGGGGAGGGGATCATGAGTCGAGTCTCTCCTTCAAAGCAGGCTTCGCGGCCACCGCTGAAGAAAAAGGTGACGTGTGCATATTTTTCCGTTTCCGCGATGCGTAGCTGAGTCAAGCCCTGTCGTGCGATGACTTCTCCCAGGCTGTCCTCAATCAAGTCCGGTGGGAAGGCAACGGCCAGGTCGAAATCCGCGCTGTACTGGGTGGTGCAGACAAACTTCAGGTGCGGATAACCGCCCCGCTCGAAGTGCTGGAATGATGGTGCGGTGAGCGCCTCTGTGAGTTGGCGGGCTCGGTCTGCTCTGAAGTTCATAAAAAGCAGGGCGTCACCGTCCCTAAGTGGCTCGGGGCTGCCAATCGTTGTCGGTGCGACGAACTCGTCGTTCTCCTCGCGCTCATAGGCCATGCGCAGCGCGTTGAGAGCCGATGGCGCCTTGTGCTCGGACTCGCCAAAACACAAGAGCCGGAAGGCCTTTTCAATGCGGTCCCAACGCTTATCTCGGTCCATGGCCCAATACCGACCCTGTACCGAGGCGATTCGGCCGATGCCCAACTCGTCGAACACCTTTTGCGTGGCGATCAGTGATTCAGCGGCGCTCCGCGGTGGTGTGTCGCGCCCGTCGAAAAATGCATGCAAAAACAGTTCCGAAGCCCCGCGATCAGCAGCGAGTTTCAGTGCGGCAAACAGGTGCTGTTCGTGACTGTGAACGCCTCCGGGCGAGAGTAAGCCCATGATATGGACCGCTTTACCTTCTGCCACGGCGCAGTCAATCGCCGAGCAGTAAGCTGGGTTGGTCCCAAACTGGCCCTCAGCTATTGCCTTGTCGATTCGGGTAATGGACTGATAAATGATGCGGCCAGAGCCCAGACTCATGTGCCCCACTTCGCTATTACCCATCTGTCCCTCGGGGAGACCGACATCTAATCCGGATCCAGAGATCAGGGTGTGTGGGGCATCACGCCAGAGCGCATCCCAGTTGGGCGTATTGGCGTTCGCGATGGCGTTGTCCTCGCGCTCGGGCCGGTGGCCAAAACCATCGAGAATAACGAGCAGCGTGGGTCCGTTTGTTGCCTCGGTCATAGGGTAATTGTTCCATCGAGGGGTTTTGAAGGTGCCTATTGTAACCGGAGAAGAGGCCGGTCTTGTGCACTGTTTCGGGGCGCTGGAGCGCCGCCAAGCAAACAGCTATACTCCCGCCTCGAATTTAACGCGGCGATTTGTAGGCGAGCTTAAAACAGGGTCGCCAAGACGGCAGACCGCCCAACAACGTCTTTTTATCGTTGGATCAACCAAGCGCATGGAATTATTAGTCGAATTTCTTTTACAGCAGTGGGTGCTGGTACTCGCGCTGATTGCGTCATTGGTTATGCTTTTTCTCCATGAGGGTCGCAAAGCCGGTCCTAGCGTTTCTCCCCAGCAAGCGATTAGCCTGGTTAATAGTGACAACGGTATTTTTTTGGACATCCGTGACGGAGCTGACTTTAAAAAAGGCCATATAGCAGACGCTGTCCATATTCCTTTTGCACAATTGCCCACCCGGCGTGAAGAACTGGCCAAGTTCAAGGGCAACCCCATTATCGTGGTCTGTAAAATGGGTCAGTCCGCGGGACCGGCAACCCGACAGCTAAGAGAGGCGGGTTTCGAGCGCGCGCAGAAGATGTCCGGGGGTATGATGGAGTGGACGGCACTGAAGCTGCCTATCCTCAGCAAATGAACAGCGCGGTGACGATTTATACCACGCGCTGGTGCCCCTATTGCATCCGGGCCAAGAGCTTGTTGACCAGTAAGGGTGTCGATTACCGCGAGGTCCCTGTGGACGGAGATCGAGCATTGCGGGAAGACATGACGAGGCGTGCTGGCAGGACCAGTGTGCCGCAGATTTGGATTGGTGAGCAGCACGTAGGCGGCTGTGATGAGCTGTTCGCCTTAGAGCGGGCGGGTCGACTGGATATTATGTTGGGCTCAAGCGCGGCATCAGCCTGATCAGTGATTTTTTACTCATAATTGTTATCAAAAAGCAGGAGCAACCTCATGGCTGAAGAACAAGCCGCAGCAACTAACGAAGCAAATCAACAGCAGTTCACGCTGCAGCGCATCTATACCAAGGATGTCTCTTTTGAATCGCCTTCGACCCCGGGTATTTTTAGGCAATCATGGCAGCCCAGCGTCAATGTCGATCTCAATACCAAGAGCTCACGGGTTGACGACGATGGCAATCACGAGGTGGTGTTGACCTTGACCGTGACCGCCAAGATGGGCGAAGAAACGGCCTTTTTAGTTGAGGTGCAGCAGGCGGGCATTTTTTACGTTGTGGGTATCGATGGTGAACCCTTGCGTCAGGTACTGGCCACGGTGGGTCCGAATATTCTGCTCCCCTACGCGCGCGAGAGCATCGACGCTTTGGTTGTCAAAGGCGGCTTTCCTCCCCTGATGCTGTCACCCGTCAACTTTGATGCGCTGTACCGGCAGGCTGTTGCCCAGCAAGCAGCGCAGGACGGTGCTGGATCGACAGAGCCCCCGGCGGACGCTTGATCTTAAGCGCCTTTTACTGAGGCGCCCGCAGCTTCCAACTCTTTTATTTTTCGGGTGAGGGTGTTTCGCCCCCACCCCAGGGTTTCCGCCGCCTCTGCTCGACGGCCGCTGGTATGTGCCAGAGCCGCCTCGATCATGATCCGCTCAAATTCCGGGAGTGCGTTTCGAAGCACGTTCGACTCGCCCGATGCTAACTTTTTGCCAGCCCACTCCGCCAGAATGCTCTGCCAGTTATTCTGGCCAGGGCCGTTGCTTTCGGCGACAGGTTGAAGGAGTTCTGGCGGCAAGTCACTCAACAGTATTTCCCGGCCCGCGGCCATCACAGTTAACCAACGGCAGGTGTTTTCCAGCTGGCGCACATTGCCGGGCCATGGAAGCTGACTCAGAAAACGCTCGGCCTCGCTGTCGACGGTCTTCACCTCCACATCGAGTTCTCTGGCGGCCTTGTGCAGGAAATAATGAACCAGCTTGGGAATATCCTCCTTGCGTTGCGCAAGAGTCGGGAGGTGTACCCGAATCACATTGAGCCGATGGAACAGGTCTTCCCGGAATTTGCCCTCTAAAACAAGCTTCTCCAGATTTCGGTGGGTCGCAGCAATGATCCGCACATCTGCTTTCACCGGTGTGGCGCCACCAACGCGGAAAAATTCGCCATCGGCCAGTACGCGCAGTAGCCGGGTTTGTGTCTCCGCCGGCATGTCCCCAATTTCATCGAGAAATAGTGTGCCGCCGTTAGCCTGCTCAAACCTTCCCTCTCGACGTGCATTGGCACCGGTAAAGGCGCCTTTCTCGTGCCCAAATAACTCAGACTCCATGAGCTCCTTCGGGATGGCTGCCATGTTGAGAGCGATAAAGGCCCCCTGGCTGCGCGGGCTGTGTCTATGTAGCGCCCTGGCGACCAGCTCTTTGCCCGTCCCGGACTCCCCATTTATCAACACAGTGATATGACTTTGCGCAAGTCTACCGATGGCCCGAAACACCTCCTGCATTGCCGGTGCGTTGCCAATAATTTCAGTTTGTGGGGGCGCTTGCAGCCGCGAAGATTGGGCCCCGCCGCTGTTGAGTGTTCGCGCTCGCATGACCGTGGCGACCATCTCGTCGACATCGAAGGGCTTGGGTAAATATTCGAACGCGCCTTCCTCATAGGAAGCCACAGCACTTTCTAGGTCAGAGTGGGCGGTGGTGATGATCACCGGAAGCTGCGGGTACTCGTGATGGAGTTTCGACAGCAATACCAGCCCATCCGTGCCGGGCATGCGGATGTCGCTAATCACCACATCGGGAACCTGTAGCGTCATCGCATCGAGCATGTCGTCCGCACTTTCGAAGCTTTCGCAGCTCATACCCGCTTTGTTAAGCGCACGCTCAACTACCCAGCGTATGGACCGGTCGTCATCCACAACCCAAACAATTTGTTCTTTAGGCAACGGCTATCCCTCCATGGGCAGCAAAAGCGTGAAGCAGGTATTCCCGGGCTCGCTTTGACATTGAATAAGGCCGCCATGGCGATTGGCGATCATTTGGGCGATAGCGAGGCCCAGTCCCGCCCCCTTGGCCCGTGAGCTCACCATGGGCAGGAACAGCTGAGGCAAGATGTCAGGGGGTATGCCTGGGCCTGGATCGACAATATCGACGGCACAAACGAGTTTGTGACGCTGTCCACCCAGGGTGTATTGTCGTTTGGCACGGGTTTTAAAGGTGATGCCGCCCTGGCCCTGAAGGGCCTGAACTGCGTTTCTTGAAATATTCAGTATGATTTGGGTGATCTGATCGGGGTCTGCGTTGAATTCGGGCAGAGATGGGTCGTAGTTCCGCACTACTGACACCGCGCCCTCAGATTCTACTTCGATCAGCTGTTTCACTCGCTCAAGAACTTCATGGATATTCATCAAGCGAGGATGAAGGCGTTCCCTTGGGCCCAATAGGCGATCGACGAGCGCGCGCAGGCGATCGACTTCTTCCATAATGACGTCGGTGTATTCTCTGAGCGTCGGAGACTCCAGCTCTCGCGCCAGGAGTTGCGCCGCGCCCCTGATCCCTCCTAGAGGATTTTTTACTTCATGCGCGAGGCCTCGAATAATTTGGCGCAGGGATGCCTGAGCTTGCCACATGTGCTCGTCTTCAGAGATCGCGTTGAGCCTGTCGACGGGGTTGAATTCCAGCAGCAGGTGAGGGGCTTGTTCTAAGCTGATGGGGCTGACCACCAAATCGACGCAAAAGCGCTGACCGCCACGCAGCAGAATATCCAGCTCCCGCTTGACCACCGGGTAGTTGTTCTCAAGTGCCTGGGATAGCAGGGAATCGAGAGTGTCATCGAGATCAATGACCTGTGCGATATTGCTTCCCCCCAAACGGGCAGCGGAAGCTTCCAAGATTGCTTCTGCTGCGGTATTGAGGATAACAATTTCTCGGCTCTCATCGAGCAATAGGACGCAGGAGGCTAATTGGTCTAGTAACGCCAGAGACACTTTCTCCTGAGCGGTCATGACGCCGCCCTGTGAGCTGCTAACAAGGGCGTTCATCTCACAGATGGCCTTAGGACATAAACGATGCTCGGGACCGATCGATGCACAACTTGATCAGCCCCTAGAAGCCTTTCCACGACCAAGGTGTGTTCTCCCCGAAATACATTGCTCAACTGCCATTGCGGCTGGCGTTGGGGTTGCCCGATTGGCAAGCCATCGACAAGGAGTTGTACCCGCTCATTGCCGCTCAGGGGTGGGGAAAGCCTGGCGGTGACAGAAAAATCACCTGGCCCATAAGGAATGGTCTCGCCATCGGTGGGCTGCGTGATGGTTGTTTGGTAATCGGGAGTGGCGGCCTTGTTGCTCGCGGTAGCTGGCTTTTCGCGGATAGCCATTGCAGGAGGGGCCGACAGGTTTGAGGGCTCGATTTCTAAGCTTTCGACCTTGCCACTCTTGTCGGTTGGGGGCTGATCGGTGTATACCACTTGGCCCTTTTCATCGACATACTTGTAGACTGCGGTCTGGGCACCAGCCTCGTTCGCAAACAGGGTGAGTAGCGTGAGTAGGCGAAGACAGCGGCGGGTCTTTGTCAAAACACTCTCTCCTTACTCGTGGGTTATTTGGACTACAGCCAAGTGTCGATCGGGTTGAAATCGGACGCCCTCACTTATTACGGCAAAGCCCGCAATAGCGGGCTTTTTCGGTGCGGCTGAGGCCTTACACGGAGTAGTACATGTCGAATTCCACAGGGGCAGTCGTCATGTTTAGACGCACTATCTCCTCTTCCTTGAGCTCGATGTAGGCGTCGATCATGTCGTCGGTAAAAACACCCCCTTTGGTCAGGAACTCACGATCCGTGTCAAGCGCCTCGAGGGCCATTTCCAGGCTGGACGCAACCGTCGGTATGGCTTTGCCCTCTTCCGGCGGCAGGTCATATAGATCCTTATCCGCAGCATCCCCGGGGTGGATCTTGTTCTGGATTCCATCAAGACCAGCCATCAGCATCGCTGCGAAAGACAGGTAGGGGTTTGCCGTCGGGTCGGGGAAGCGAACCTCAATACGCTTGCCTTTCGGCGAGGGCTCGTAGGGAATCCGAATTGAAGCGGAGCGGTTACGCGCCGAGTACGCAAGCATCACAGGCGCTTCAAAGCCAGGAACCAGCCGCTTGTAGCTGTTGGTTGAGGCATTAGTGAACGCGTTTAATGCACGCGCATGCTTGATGATCCCACCGATGTAATACAAGGCAGTTTCCGAAAGCCCGGCATAGCCATCACCGGCAAACGTGTTGCCGCCATCTTTAGCGATTGACTGGTGCACGTGCATGCCGGAGCCGTTATCACCCACGAGTGGTTTCGGCATAAAGGTAGCGGTCTTGCCATAGGCGTGCGCGACGTTGTGAACACAGTACTTCAGAATCTGGACTTCGTCTGCTTTCTTCACCAGGGTGTTGAAGCGAACGCCGATTTCGCATTGTCCGGCGGTTCCTACTTCGTGGTGGTGTACTTCGATTGGCAAACCCATTTGCTCCATGGCGGAACACATAGCAGCGCGGATATCGTGCAGAGAGTCCACGGGTGGAACAGGAAAATACCCGCCTTTCACCCGCGGTCGGTGACCGGTGTTGCCGTCATCATAATGGTGGGATGAAGACCAGGCTGCTTCCTCTGAATTAATCGTGTAGCCCGCGCCGCTCATGTCCGCGTGCCACTTGACGTCATCGAAGACAAAGAATTCGGGCTCGGGGCCAAAGAAGGCGGTATCACCCAATCCTGTTGAGGCGAGGTAGGCTTCGGCGCGCTTGGCTACGCTTCTAGGGTCGCGCTCATAGCCCTGCATGGTGTCCGGCTCGATGACGTCGCAGCGAATGATCACGGTAGCGTCGTCTGTGAACGGATCGAGGATAGAGGTCTCATCATCCGGCATGAGAATCATGTCTGACTCGTTAATGCCTTTCCAGCCGGCGATAGATGAGCCATCAAACATCTTGCCTTCGTCGAAGAAATCTTCGTCGACTTCGGTGGCAGGAATAGAAACGTGTTGTTCTTTACCCTTGGTATCCGTAAACCGGAGGTCTGCCCAGCGGATATCGTTGTCTTTGATTAGAGTGAGCGTGCGCTCAGACATGTTGTTCTCCTCGTGAGGTGGTTATTGAGAAGGTAGGCCCCTCTCGGTGCATTGATGGCGTGCGTTCGCACCATGCCAGCTTTTTGTTCACCGAGATAGAGCAATTGCTGTGCCAACGCCCCAAAATGAGTCAGAAAATTTTTAAATTACTGTTTTTATTGAATTTCTGATGTGCCAAAAAAGCTGAACAACCTGTCTTTTTCTCGTACGCCACGCGCTAACGCACCAATATAATGCATAAATGCGCTTTTTTAGTGCAATTTTGCCTGAAGGCGTCAGCAGTCCTCAGGCGGCTTCGGGCCTGTTGCGCCTGTTGATTAGCCCCTTGGTGCGCAGATAAGGGTCATTTCCGTAAAAACTAAAGGTCAGGGGGTTGCGTATCACGGGTCTCTGATACACTCCGCGCGCCTCGCGCCGGAGCCCCCTGCGCTTCACGATGATGAGATCCCGAATGTGATTAGCCACCTACGCAACATCGCTATTATCGCCCACGTTGACCATGGCAAGACGACGCTCGTGGACTGCCTGCTACAACAGTCGGGCACCCTCGATCGCAAAAACGCCGGGACTGAGCGCATCATGGACTCCAACGACCAGGAGAAAGAGCGCGGCATCACGATTCTGGCCAAAAATACGGCCATCCGCTGGAACGATTACCGGATCAACATTGTCGATACCCCCGGACACGCCGATTTCGGCGGTGAAGTCGAGCGCGTGCTCTCGATGGTGGACTCGGTGCTGCTGCTGGTCGATGCTGTCGACGGCCCGATGCCTCAAACACGGTTTGTGACCTCCAAGGCGTTTGAGCGGGGTTTGAAACCGATCGTCGTTATCAACAAAGTTGACCGGCCTGGCGCCCGGCCAGACTGGGTTGTTGATCAAGTATTCGACTTATTCGATACCCTCGGCGCGACGGAAGAGCAACTGGATTTTCCGGTGATTTATGCCTCGGCTCTGAACGGTATTGCCGGTGAAGATCACGCCGCTATGGAAAGCGACATGACCCCGTTGTTTGAGGCGATTATCAATAAAGTTGCCGCACCGGAGGTGGACACCGCTGGACCCCTGCAGATGCAAATTTCAGCACTGGACTACAACAGCTACGTCGGCGTCATCGGCGTAGGGCGCATCACCCGGGGCGCTGTAAAGCCAAACACCACGGTCACTGTCGTCGATCGCGACGGGTCCTCCCGCAACGGTAAAGTTCTGCAGGTTATGGGTTATCACGGACTGGAGCGCACCGAAGTGGCAGAGGCCAGTGCCGGCGATATCGTGTGCATCACCGGGATTGAAGCCCTCAATATTTCCGATACCCTGTGCGATCCGGCTCAGCCGGAGCCGTTGCCCGCGCTGACCATTGATGAGCCAACCGTGAGCATGACCTTTCAGGTCAACGATTCGCCTTTCGCTGGTCGTGAGGGAAAGTTTGTGACCTCGCGCAATCTTCGCGAGCGTCTGGACAGGGAGCTAATTCACAACGTTGCCCTGCGAGTTGAGCAGGGGGAATCACCCGACAAATTCATTGTTTCAGGACGCGGCGAGCTGCACCTGTCAGTGCTTATCGAGAGCATGCGCCGGGAGGGCTACGAGCTCGGGGTGTCACGCCCGGAAGTCATTCAAAAAACCATCGACGGCGTTCTCAGTGAGCCTTACGAAAATCTGGTGATCGACTGTGAGGAGGCTCATCAGGGTGGGGTCATGGAAGAGCTCGGTCTGCGTCGGGCCGAACTCAAAAATCTGGTGCTCGATGGCAATGGTCGGGTCCGGCTTGAGTTCATGGTGCCTGCCCGCGGCCTGATTGGTTTTCGCTCCCAGTTTATGACCTTGACCTCTGGATCGGGCATCATGACCCATATCTTTGACCACTACGGGCCCGTGAATAAATCTGATCTCGGGGGACGGGTCAATGGCGTGTTGGTGTCCATGGTCGCTGGCAAAACCCTGGCTTACGCGCTTTATAGCTTGCAGGATCGCGGTAGGTTATTCATCGACCCCAATATTGACGTCTATGAGGGACAGATTGTTGGACTTCACAGTCGCGGCAACGACCTGACAGTCAATCCGACTAAAGCCAAACAGCTCACCAATGTGCGTGCGTCGGGCACCGATGAGGCCTTGATCCTCACGCCCCCCGTCAAGCACTCCCTAGAACAGGCGCTCGAGTTTATTGAGGATGATGAGCTGGTTGAGGTAACGCCAACTAGCGTGCGGATTCGCAAGAAGCTGTTGCTCGAGCACGAGCGAAAGCGCGCGTCACGCAACGCCGCCTGAATCGCCTCGGTGTTTTCGACTCAAGGAGCGGGTAGCAGCATCTCGATATGGGGGATATCGTCCTCCAGATAGGGCTCGCTAACGGTTTCGAAGCCGAGGGATTCGTAAAAATTCTGTAAATAGGCCTGCCCACTAATGCGGATTGGCTGGGGATAGAGATCGCGGCAAAAAGCCATGCCTCGCCGCATTAATGCGCGCCCTAACTGCTGTCCCCTGAGGTTGGGGTCTACGACGACGCGCCCGATAGAGGGCTCATCGTAGCTTACGTCAGGCGGTACAACCCGCAAGGTTGCTACCAACATGCCATCCAGGAACCCTTCCACATGCCAGCACTTGGGGTCTTTGTGGTCCGGGTCTAGGTAGGGGCAATTTTGCTCGACAATAAAGACCTTGGCTCGTAGCTGTAATACCGCGTGCCATTCCCCCGCCTCGAACAGGTCAAAATGCCTGAAACGCCAGTGGAGAGTGCCCCCTGTTGTGGTCATGGTTAATCCCTGAGTGGAAAATTTAACGCGCTGGACAACAGATCGTGGCTGTCGCAGCACTCATCGGGTTAGGATACCCGAGGGCAGCAAAGGAATGGAACACGGGGATGCTTGCGACGGCGCAGACGGGCACAGACTTCAGCAGTCTTAACGAGGCGGCTAAGCAGGCAGTTCGCCGTGTGTTTTCCGGTCTGGAGAACGACTCTACCGTTGTCACGATACCGGCGACACCCGCTGTGGATTTTCGTCAGCTGCCTGAGAACACGCTCGGCGTTGTTGAAGAGGGGCTGCTATCTGTTTTGGCGAGTAACACCGTCGTCAGCGTGTTAGATGGCGGTGATTTAATCCTGCCCGACGCCGAAATAATTAACCCGGGCTGTGAACCTTTGCGCTATGGCTCTGATCAGGGCGCGACCCTCAGACTGTGGCCGGTTGAAGCCCTCAGCACCCTGGTTCGACAGGATTCGACCCGTCACGCAGACTGGCTTGCGGCGCTGGTATTGACCCAGTCGCTGACTTTGCGCTTGGCAGCATTGCACCTGAGAGAAATGGTGGGATCCAGCACCGAGCCCGAAAGCTTCTTTCCCGAGCAGACCATCATTCAGCAGGGAGACCCCGCCAACCACGTCTATTATTTATTGGAAGGCGAAGCGGACGTGTTGGTCAACGATCATTCGATCGCGCGGGTGAGGCCCGGTGAAATGTTTGGCACGATGGCGGCGCTTACTCAGAGTCATCGCAACGCAACGGTGAAGGCCAAAACTCACAGTTTGGTCCTGCAGGTGCCGACAGAACAGTTTTTTGAACTCATTCGATCCCATCCGGCGGCGATAGAGAAGTTGCTGGTGGATATGGCTAAATCGATCACGCAATTAAACGAGGAAGTGGTCACGCTTCGACACCGCCTCCAGAGTGGTTAATAACCTCCATAGTCGTTAACAAAGAGCATAGATATGTCAGAGTCGATCCCCCAGACGATGGGCGTGGAAACCTTGTCGCTGCGCGAGTATGCCGAGAAAGCTTATCTCGACTACTCGATGTACGTTATTTTAGATCGGGCCCTGCCGCATATTGGAGACGGACTAAAACCCGTGCAGCGCCGTATCGTCTACGCCATGAGCGAGCTCGGACTCAAGGCATCGGCCAAGTATAAAAAATCGGCAAGGACCGTCGGTGACGTCATCGGTAAGTTCCACCCCCATGGCGATAGTGCGGCATACGAAGCGATGGTGCTGATGGCCCAGGATTTCAGCTACCGTTATCCGCTGATTGACGGCCAGGGAAACTGGGGCTCTCCCGACGATCCGAAATCCTTTGCGGCGATGCGCTATACAGAATCTCGTCTCACCCGCTATGCCGAGGTTTTGTTGGGAGAGCTGGGCCAGGGCACGACCGACTGGCAGCCAAATTTTGACGGCACGCTAGAGGAGCCCGTGGTGTTGCCCGCGCAGGTTCCCAACCTGCTTCTCAATGGCACAACCGGTATCGCGGTGGGCATGGCGACGGATATTCCGCCCCATAATTTGCGGGAGGTAGTCGATGCGGCCATTCATCTTCTCGAGTCACCAAAGGCAAAAGTGGATGACCTGTGCGCCTATGTGAAAGGACCCGACTTTCCCACGGAGGCCGAAATAATCACCCCCGTCGAGGAGATCAAAGCGATGTACACAACGGGGCGCGGAGCATTAAAAATGCGCGCGGCGTGGCGAACCGAGGATGGCGCCATTGTGATTCATGCGCTGCCCTACCAGGTGTCGGGGTCGAAAGTACTTGAGCAGATTGCGGCCCAGATGCAGGCAAGAAAGCTGCCGATGGTCAGCGACCTCAGAGACGAGTCAGACCACGAACATCCGACACGATTCGTCATAGTCCCCCGGTCAAATCGCGTGGAGTTGGACGGCTTGATGAACCATCTGTTTGCTACAACGGATCTGGAGCGTAATTATCGGGTCAACCTCAACGTTATCGGTATCGACGGTAAGCCCGGCGTCAAGTCCCTCGATGGCATTTTGCGCGAATGGCTTGCGTTTCGCCGCGATACGGTGCGCCGCCGGCTGCAATATCGGCTAGAGAAAGTTCTCAGGCGTATCCACGTGCTGGAAGGTTACCTCGTTGCGTTTTTGAATATTGACGAGGTCATCAAGATTATCCGGGAGGAGGATGAGCCAAAAACAGCGTTGATGAAGCGCTTTAAGATCACGGATGTTCAGGCAGAGGCCATTCTGGAACTCAAGCTTCGCAATCTCGCCAAGTTAGAGGAAATGAAGATCCGAGGTGAGCAGGATGAGCTTGAGGAAGAGCGAAAAAGTCTGGAGAAAACCCTCGGCAGTGAATCCCGCCTGAAAACGCTGATCAAGAAAGAGTTAAAGGCAATCGCGGAAAGCCATGGTGACGATCGGCGTTCACCGCTGGTCGAGCGCGCGGAGGCCCGAGCGTTTAGCGAGCTGGAGCTCACCACCGCAGATCCGCTGACTATCGTGCTGTCCGAGAAAGGCTGGATTCGAGCGGCGAAGGGCCATGACATCGACCCTTCCACCTTGAGTTACAAATCCGGTGACGGTTTTAAGCTCGCTGCCCGCGGGCGAAGTAATCTGCCGACGGTGGTCTTTGACTCCACCGGACGCTCCTACAGCTTACAAAGTCACCAGCTCCCCTCGGCCCGGGGTCAGGGCGAACCGCTGACAGGCAGGATAAATCCGCCCTCGGGCGCCACGTTTGAAGCCTTGTTAACCGGTGGAGAGTCAGATCGGTTTTTGCTGGCGAGTGACGCTGGTTACGGTTTTGTAGCCCGGTTTGCTGATTTGCAGGCGAAAAACAAGGCAGGGAAGGCCGTTCTCAGTCTGCCCAAGGGTGCCCAGGTGTTACAGCCTGCCTCCATTGGCGAGGGCAGCGAGCTTCTGGTAGCGGCGGTGACGAATGAGGGGAGAATGCTTGTCTTTCCATTGGCCGATTTGCCTGAGCTGGCTCGTGGGAAGGGCAACAAGATCATCGGCATTCCGTCGGCTCGGGCCGCGAGTCGAGAGGAATTCATGGTAGGGCTTGCCGTGGTTTCCGCCGATGACACGCTTCGGATCACCGCGGGTAAACAGCATAAAAACTTTAAGATATCCGAACTTGTTAATTACCGTGGAGAGCGGGGTCGCCGGGGTAATAAGCTGCCCAAGGGGTATCAAAAAGTAACGAGTATCGAGGTATTGCCGAAGGAGTGAACCGGGATGGCGAGGAGGCTCAAGGCCAGTCGCCCGCCTAGTCGTCTTCTGCGGCTGCCCCTTCCGGCACCAGGGCCTTTAGCAGGATTTGCAATTGACGTTCCAGCAGGTCCCGCTGGCCATCCGCCAGGCCGCCCAATCGAAATCCCGCCGCGCTAGTTTCTACTGACATGCGGGTGATGAGGTCCAAATCCTGCGCGACAAACTCGGCGACGTGAATACCATCTGGGGTCTGTTTTGCCAGAGCTTCAAGTTCGTCGACCGCCGCCTGACTGTATAAGCCCGGATATATGTCGCGCTCATCGCCACGCCCCAACTCACTGCCTCCCAGGGACAGCCCCAAGCCAACTGACAGCCGGAGTGAGGACTCAAGCTCGGGCGCTGCCTGTTGTATGAGCCAGCCACAGCTAGCCGCCCGTAGGGCGGGGGAGCCGGTTTTGTGCTGCCCGCTGAACCAGATGGCCAGGCCAAATTGCCGGACGACCTGTAGCTCGCCACGATAAAAGCCCGCTGCGCCAAAAATCATCCGGTGAACGGTAGCGACGTATCGCTGGAGTCGACGGTCGTCAACCGTTTCTAGGTAACCCGGAAGGCTACGCAGGTGGACAAACAAAATAGCCGTGTCGACATAGTGATCATCACCACTGGCTTCCACCTGACGCGGTTGCAGCAACTCCAGGGGCAGAGCGGCAACGCGTTCTTGCAACGCTTTTATTTCGTTGGGGCTGACGTCGGCTTCACCTGTAACCGAGGCGAGCTCCGCGCTGACTAGCTGTAAATTTTTTGCGAGGCGCTTTGCCATGGTCCGTGTCGCCAGGTAAACACCCATGCTGAGCAGCAACGCCAGCCCCGACATGGCGACCAGAAATTGCTGCTGTGCGGCGCGCTGGATGCTGGTGTCGATGGACACCTCGGCCAGGCCCGCCATATCTCCGGCGATCATAATGGGCGATGAGAAGTGCAGGCCGTCGGCTTGCCGAACCCCGGCGACCGCGAGTTCAAGTCCCTCAATGTCCAGCGCGCGGCCTGCTGCTATCTGGCTGTGCTCGACAATTCTGTTGAGTTCACCGGCGACGCCGAGTTTGTCTCCCGTCGCCAGCTCGTTGCTTAACCGGTCTGCGAGATGTTCGGCCATGGACTGACCAAACTCGGTTTGAAGGTTTTTTTGCGTGTACTGATTCGATTGAGCAGCCAGCCCGACCAACGTCAAGGTGGCAATTAGACAGCAGCCACTCGCCGTCAGCGCGAGTTGCTGACTCAGGGGTAAACGCCTCGCTGCCGATAATAATTCGCGCACAAACTGATCCGTTGAAGATAGGAGGACCAAGTATAAACCGGTCTATTACGCTATGCTTGCGGCCCCTGTGACGGAGAACCCCATGACTGCGCCCGCGTTTGCGCTGACCGCAATTGCCGCCACCGCCAACCCGGCGGTTTATGCGACCTTGGATGATTGGCTCGAGGCTAGAAATCTCGTTCCCATAAGAATCCGAGACGTGCCTGTTCCGCGATCCTTGAGTGATCGCCGGCTTTGTCGAACCATGTGGATTAGCGGCGCTGCAGTGCCAGCGAGCATAGCGGCTGAATTGCGGCAGCTGTCAGAGGACAGCGGTATTGATCTTATTTGGCAGGAGATGGCATCACGGCAACGAGATTATCGGCTCGCCATTTTTGACATGGACTCAACGCTGATTCGCTGTGAGGTTATCGATGAGCTGGCCGCCGAGGCGGGTGTGGGAGAGGCCGTGTCGACAATTACTGAGCAGGCCATGCGCGGTGAGATCGATTTTCAAGAAAGCTTTCGTCGCCGACTCAGTATGCTCAGCGGCCTGCCCGAGGCGGCCTTGGTGTCAATCGCCGATCGGCTCCCGGTAACCGAGGGCATGCCCGAGCTTATAACCACTCTTAGAGCTCGAGGCATTTACACCGCTATTGTGTCGGGTGGCTTTACCTATTTTGCCGAGTATTTGCAGCGTCACTACGGGTTTGACCGGGTGCTGGCCAACGCGTTGGAGATTGTCGACCAGCGAGTGACTGGCCGGGTGCTTGGGGACATCATTGATGGGTCGGCCAAGCGCGAATGGCTTATGGCGCTAGCCTCCGAGTTGGCCATCGAACCAGAACAGGTTATCGCCGTTGGCGATGGGGCCAATGATATTCCCATGTTGCAGGCGGCTGGTCTCGGTGTGGCGTTTCAGGCCAAGCCTAGGGTGCGCGAGGCCGTTCCTTGTGCCATTAATTTTTCGGGCCTGGACGGCGTGCTGTATCTGCTGGGGTCTAAGAGTGAGCTCGAAGCGGACTGACGCTGACCTGTGGGATTCGCTGGGGTATCATCGGCGACGCGATTTTTGAGGAATAAACCATGGCTAACTTTTCCACCAACGAATTTAAACCCGGCCTGAAGGTCATGCTCGATGGCGAGCCCTGCTCTATTTTGGAAAACGAATACGTTAAGCCGGGTAAAGGTCAGGCATTCAACCGGGTCAAGCTCAGGAATCTAAAATCTGGGCGGGTGTGGGAGCGCACTTTCAAGTCGGGTGATTCCCTCGAAGGGGCCGATGTCATGGACGTCGAATTAGAATATTCCTACACCGACGGCGAGTTCTTCCATTTTATGGATCCCGTTAGCTTTGAGCAGCATGCAGCGTCGCAGGAAGCGGTGGGCGACACCCAGAAGTGGCTCAAGGAGCAGGAAAAGTACGAGGTCACGCTGTACAACGGGGCGCCTATCTCGGTAACAGCGCCAAACTTTATCGAGCTTGAGATCACTGAAACCGATCCGGGGTTAAAGGGTGATACAGCGCAGGGCGGCTCCAAGCCCGCTACCCTGACGACGGGGGCCGTGGTGCGAGTTCCACTGTTTATTTCTCAGGGAGAGGTGATTAAGGTGGATACTCGCTCCGGAGAGTACGTTAGTCGAGCAAGTAAAAGCTGAGCCGTGACTGATTGGCGTCCGAGTGCAGAGCGTCCTGCGCTCGAGGCTCGCGCAGCGCTGCTCAGCCAACTGCGGGCGTTTTTCCAATCCCGCAGGGTCTTGGAAGTTGAGACTCCTTTGCTCTGTACCTCAGGCGTCACCGATACCGCCATTGAGCCGCTAACCGTCCCGACTTCGCCCGACTTACGCTATCTTCAGACCTCCCCCGAATACGCTATGAAGCGCCTGCTGGCGGCGGGATCCGGTGATATTTTTCAAATTTGTAAGGCGTTTCGCGCAGGTGAGTATGGGCGTAAGCACAATCCCGAGTACACGATACTCGAGTGGTATCGACTGGACTTTGACCATCACGCGATGATCCGTGACGTTGCGGAGTTGCTTGGCGACCTTCTTCCCCATAGGGGTTGGCAGGTCTGGCCATGGGCAGCCCTCTTTCAGCACATCCTTGAGGTCGACGGCCATGTCGCGACCGTCGCTGAACTTAATGCAGTGGCCGTCGATCGTCTGGGACATATCCCCGACGGTCTCGACCGTGACGCCCTGATCGATTTGCTTTTCACCCACTGTGTAGAGCCTGCGATTGCAAGTTGGGGCATTGTTTTTGTGGTGGACTACCCGGCCTCTCAGGCGGCACTTGCACGCCTACTGCCTGATCGATCTCCGCCCGTTGGCGCACGTTTTGAGTGTTACGTCGATGGGGTCGAGTTAGCGAATGGCTATTGGGAGTGCGTCGATCCCGGTGAGCTTGAGCGGCGTTTTCAGCAAGACAATCAGCAGCGCGAAGGCGCGGGACGTGAGGCTCGCCCAATCGATCCCTTGTTCCTCGCGGCGATGACTAGCGGGGTTCCGCCCTGTTCGGGGGTCGCGCTGGGAGTAGATCGACTGCTTGCTTTGCAGCTTGGCGCGGAATCCTTGGCCGATGTCTTAAGCTTTGATTGGGAGCGCTGCTAGCCTGGGGCAGAGAATCTACGCAGGCTACTTGGTCCCCGTCTGAATGATGGCGGGTTCGTAGCGCTCAATAAAGGCTGGTGGTGGACGCTTGGGCCGCCCCGATGAGATCTCGATACACACGAACTCCAGGCGCGCCTGAAGCACGGTATGCTGGCTCGGCTGCTGAATGATTTGAATACAGCGCTCCATGGTGAGTCGTTTATCCCATTTGGTTATCCATGTTCCGACGACAAGGTCCTCTCCGAGATAGGTGGCCTTGAGATAGTCATATTCGGCGCGAGTCAGGGCCATGGCGCGATCAAGAGACTGATATTCTTCA
Organism: Luminiphilus sp.; assembly: GCA_965658055.1. Taxonomy (GTDB): domain Bacteria; phylum Pseudomonadota; class Gammaproteobacteria; order Pseudomonadales; family Halieaceae; genus Luminiphilus. The sequence continues at coordinate 35,114 of CBFHQV010000014.1, forward strand.
GCGCCCAAGCCAAGAGCCGTGGTGTGGGCCCAAGCTGCGTCCATGCACCAATTGACGTACACCGTATTGCGGGTATGCGCCAGCTCATCAATGTCCTCCGGCGTGACGCGAACTTTCCAGAGGAACGGTTCCGGATAATCCCAGCAGGTTTCGAGGTCAGTCACGCGCTTGATGAAACCGGCTTTTGCGCGATGAGTAAGTAGGCGAGGGCGATGGCAACCAGCGGCCCAACGTAGTTGAAAACCGCATACGGCAGGTAATCCAGCGTTGCCACTCCCAGGGTGGCACTCATGTAGGCGCCGCAGGTGTTCCAGGGCACCAACACGGAGGTGAGCGTCGCAGAATCCTCGAGCGATCGCGACAGATTGAGCCGGTTGAGTTGTCGCTGGTCGTAGGCAACGGTAAACAATCTACCGGGGAGGGCGATCGCCAGAAACTGATCCGCAGCAAGAATGTTGGTCACCACCCCTCCGCTAATGGTCGCAAGCACTAAATCCCCGGTGCTTTTTACCCGCTTCAACGCCACGTCGAGGACTTGATTGAGGATGCCGGTTCGCTCTAGCACCCCACCCAGAGACAGGGCGGTGATGATAAGCCAGACGGTATTGAGCATGCTGGCCATACCGCCCTTGCTCAGCAGGTTATTGAGAGATTCGTCGGCAGTGCTGCCTTTGTAGCCATCGAAAAGCGCCGTCCAAAGGCCTCTAATCATAGGTGAGGATCCTTCAGCCGACAGACTGAGCCCGTAGCGCAAAACGGCGTCTGATTGAAAGACAACAGCAAACAAAAGGCCGATGAGGGTAGAGATCAGGATGGCTGGATAGGCTGGGATACGCAGCGCTACCAGTGCCAGCATGCCGGCGAGGGGCAGCAAGCTATACCAGCTAACATCGAACTCCGCGGCCAGCGCCAGCCTCAGCTGCTCGATTTCTTCCGGCGGTCTCGCGGCTTCCTCCGAATTAAGCACAAAGAAAGTTAACGCAATCAGGAATGCGGGCACGGTCGTCCACAGCATGTGGCGAATGTGCGCGAACAAATCTACGCCGGTGCAGGCCGCCGCAAGGTTGGTAGTGTCTGACAGCGGCGACAGCTTATCGCCGAAATAGGCGCCAGAGATAATGGCACCGGCAGTGAGCGCCGGCGACAAGCCAAAGCTATTCGCGATACCAATCAGTCCAATGCCCAGTGTGCCCGCCACGGTCCATGAACTGCCAATACTGATTGAAGCGAGGGCACAGATAACCGCGCTTGCGGCGTAGAACAGGCCCGGATCGAGCAGTGCAACCCCGTGGTAAATCATGGCTGGTACCGTGCCGCTCAAAATCCAGCTGCCGATAAGGGCGCCAACTGCCAGCAGGATCAGTATAGGGCCCATGCCGACCTTGATGCCCGATACCAGCGCTTCCTGAATATCTGTCCAGACCAGCCCTCGGTGCAGGCCCACCAGCGCGGCGGCGCCAGTGGCGATAACCAGCGCGATTTGATTGGGCCCATAAGAAGCATCGGCCCCAAATAATTGCACGGCGGCCGAGAGAAGACCCACCAATAGAATGATGGGCGAAAGAGACAGCAGCATGGTTTAGTCCGGTCTGTACCCGGGTTTAGTCATGGTGATCTGAAAGGTCCCGATGATGCGTTCGCGAAAGCCGCCTTCGCAGTAGCTAAGGTAAAAGCGCCACATTCGGATAAACCTGTCGTCAAAACCCATATCCTTCACCCGGTCAACCTGATTCAAAAACCTATAGTGCCATGCTTCGAGGGTTTTCGCGTAGTCCAGCGTGATGTCCCGTAAGCCACTCAGCTGCAGGTCGGTGTGACGCGCCAAATTTTCTCCAATGATATGGAGAGAGGGGAGGCACCCGCCGGGGAAAATATAGCGTTTTATAAAGTCGACCGACTCCCGCGCTTGTTCATAGCGTTGGTCGGTCATGGTGATTGCCTGAATAACTGCTTTGCCGGTCGGCTTTAGTAGGTTGCTCACGCATTGGAAATAACTTTCGTAAAATTCATGCCCTACCGCTTCAATCATTTCGATTGACACCAACTTGTCGTAACTGCCCCGCAGCTCTCGGTAGTCCTCGCACAAAACGGTAATTTGATCGGTAAGACCGCGGCGCTCGATTTCGTTACAGGCGTGCAAGTATTGCTCTTTGGAAATTGTCGTGGTGGTAACCCGACAGCCATAATTTTCAGCAGCGTATATCGCCATCCCGCCCCAGCCCGTGCCGATTTCAACCAGATGATCGTCAGGTTTGAGTTCGAGGGCCTGACAAATGACATCCAGCTTGTACAAGGCTGCTTCATCCAAGTTGGCGTTGTCCTTGGGGAAGACCGCCGAGGAATACATCATGGTTGGGTCGAGAAAGAGTTGAAAGAAATCGTTGCCAAGGTCGTAGTGCGCCGAAATGTTCTTCTTGGACCCGGACAGCGTATTGCGGTTTGCGAGGTGGGCAAACTTGAGTGCCGTCCGGGTCAGCCAATTCTGCTTGCCCCGCATGGCCTCCATGGTCTGCATATTGGCACTGAATAAGCGGGTAACCTCAGTCAGATTTCGGCTACTCCAGTCACCATCGATGTAGGCTTCGCCCGAACCAATAGTGCCGCCCGTCAAAACCCGCCAGTAAATTCTGGGGTTGTGCACGGTTGCTTCGGCATGGGGTGCATTGGGGTCGGTGTCGTGTCCAAACTTGAACAGATCATCCCCGTCGTGAATCGTCAGCGTGCCGACTTTGATGTTGCGCAAAAGTCTGAACAGGAGATCCCTGGCAACATTGGGGTGGGTGATTTTCCCGAACAGAGGCAGCCGGGGGATTTCTCGAACGCTGGTGTTGTCCATTGTTACTTACCTGAACCGAGTTAGCCGTCATGAGGTTACGGCATCACCCCCCCTTTGGATGAGGGTACAGCGGAATACCCTTCAACCACAATCGTAATGCCTCCCAGTAAATTGCCGCCGTGACCTTTGCCGTCATTAGCGGGAACCCCACAATGGCTAACAGGAGGTTTTTACGGCTAAATGTCTGGGTGTGGAGCGAGAGCGTGGCGTCAAATATTCGATTTCCCGCCTGATAATTGCTGAGCTTGATGGACAGCGTGTCCCCCGGAGCGGTACTGGACCAGTGATAGGTCATGTTCATCGGATTAAAGGGGGATACATGCATTTCCTTTGAAAATTGGGTGGTCAACCGCCCCGACGCCTCTGTGATGGGAAGTACATAGCTATGCCGCTCGTGCCAGGGGGTGTTAGTGACCTCGGCCACGATATGACTGAGTTGGTCGCTGTTTTTTTCAAAGCAAAAATAGCAGGCAATCGGATTCGACTGGAGGCCGAAGTAACGCCAGTTGGCCAGCAGCAGCACATCCCCGGTTTGGCAGTCGCCGGTTTCTTCAAAAATACGCCGGCGAACCTCCTCGATGAGCGGCTTTGAGGGATCTCCGAGGAAATCCTCGCGCAGGAAGCGGGCTGGTGCCCAGCGCCGCGCAGACCAAAAAGGAATGCCGTCAACTAACTCGGGGAGCCGTGCGATATCAACCAGAGGCATGAACACCCGATAACGGAAGGCGTGCCGTTTTGGTGTGTGGCGGCAGTGCCACAGTGTCCCTCGATACAAACGGGATTGCAGCGGCATGATCAGGCCGCAACAGCCTCGTCCGAGGCTAGAGCGTCGGCGACTCTCAGTCCGCTGACCAAGCCGTCCTCGTGAAAACCATTATGCCAATATGCACCACAGAACCACGTGCGATTTACCCCATTAATTTCCGACCATCGCGCCTGTGCGTTGACCCCCGCAACGGTGAACTGGGGGTGGGCATAATTAAAGCGTCCCAAAATGCGTGCCGGATTGATGGATTCTGTGTCATTGAGGGTGACGCAGAAGGTTTCCGGCGCTTTAATTCCCTGCAGGATGTTCATGTTGTAGGTCACTACGGCGCGGTCGTTACCGGGCCTGAGCCGATAGTTCCAGCTCGACCAGGTTTGCCTGTTGCGCGGGAGCACGCGGTCATCGGTATGCAGCACGACATCGTTGTCACGATAAGGTATCGCGCCGAGAATTTCCCGTTCAAGGGGCGTGGCATCAGCCAGGAGTGACAGGGCTTGATCGGAGTGTGTAGCGATGACGACTTGGTCGAAATGGCCCGCCGTGCCGTCGACAAAGCGAAGATTCGCACCCCCCGAGGGCGGTCGTTCGATCGATTCGACCCCCCGCTGGGTAAAAATCCGGTCTTCGAAACCGTAAATCAGAGGCTGCAAATACTCGCGGCTTCCGCCCTCGATAACGCGCCACTGAGGCCGATCCTTGACCTGTAAAAGCCCGTGATTGCGGAAAAATCGAATGAAGAATTCGACCGGAAAATCGCTGGCATCGGAAAAATCTGCGGACCAGATGGCAGAGGTCATGGCCAATAGATAGTGTCGGCAAAAGGTGTGGCTGTAGTGCTTTCGCTTGAGGTAACTTCCCAGTGTCTCCCCCCCCTCCAATTCGCCTGCATCGAGATCCGCAACGGACTCTCGATTAAAGCGGAGGATTTCCCGGACCATGGTGAGGAAGCGTGGTGAGATGAGGTTGCGGCGCTGGGCAAACAGGGTGTTGAGATTTTTCCCTGCATATTCAAGCCCAGAGGCGTCGTCGCGCACTGAGAATCCCATCGTGGTTGCCTTGGTTGCGACGCCTAGATCGTCAAGAAGCTCAATAAAGTTGGGGTAGGTGTGGTCGTTATAAACGATGAAACCCGTGTCTATCGCATAGCGGCGGGCTCCCAGTTTTACGTCATAAGTCGCGGTATGACCGCCAATGCGATCGGCGGCCTCGAAGACGAAGACATCGTGTCGTGCGGCTGCCAGACGATGGGCACAGCCCAGTCCGGATATGCCCGACCCGATTATTGCTACCTTCACACCTTGGTGCCTCGAGCTTATGGAGGGGGTTTGTTTCGTGGTTACGTCGACTTTGAGGAGCTGGATCAGGCGGCACCGGGGGTGTCAGCCGCTTCATTTGCGCTTTGTGCATCAAAGCTAGCCGGTGTATGCTGTTTGACCAGACCGAGCCATGAATCCCCCCCAATGGTAGAAGAGAAAAGCGATAATGAGGTCGGCGCACAGCGCACACCTGCTTGGACCGTGCCTACGGGGCGGCGAACCGATGAGTGGAGTGAATGCCTCGTCCACATTGGGAAAAGCCAGGACAGGGCCGCTTTTACCCGCTTTTTCCGTCATTTTGCCCCGCTAATCAAAGCTTTTGCCCTCGCCGGGTCCTCCTTGTCAGCGACCCACGCCGACGAACTCGTGCAGGAGGTCATGCTCAAGGTTTGGCAAAAGGCGGACGGGTTTAATCCCGAAAAGGCTGCAGCAAGCACCTGGATATACACCATCGCCCGCAACTGCCGAACGGACATGTTCAGGAGGCTCCAGAAGTTTGACACTCAGCTGGCCGCTGAAGATCTCAGCATTGAGGTGGAGGGCGAGGAGCCCTTCGCCGTGTTGCACAACCGGCGGGGCTCCGATCGGGTTCGCGATTTGATGGGCCAGCTGCCCCCGGATCAGGCCCAAATACTCGCCAAAGTATATATGGAGGGCAAGTCGCACTCAGAGGCGGCATTAGAACTGGACTTACCCTTGGGAACGGTCAAATCAAGGGTGAGGCTGGCAATACAAAAACTGCAGGTGCAGATGGACCGGCAGTAAACCGAACCATCACGGAGCGCGTAGGAGAGTTCAAAGGGACCATTGGGACCAAGGTATTAACAGGCTGGCAAGTTCAGGGGAACGCTGGCAAAGAGCAAGAAACCATTATGGCTATGGCAAATCATCATCCAAGTAACGACTTTTTAATGGAATATGCGGCGGGCACGTTACCCGTGGCTCAGGCGGCCTGTATTTCGGCCCATATGAATTATTGCGACCGCTGTCGTCGTGCACACGATCAGATGCAGAACATCGGTGGAGTGATGCTAGAGCGCTTGCAGCCGGTTCCGGTTGCTGAGTCAGTGCTCGAGGCGGTGCTTGCCCGGCTGAATGACCCGGAGCCGTTGCGTCACCAAACGGGTAAGGCGGCAGTGGCACTGCCCGCTTTGCTGAGCCGGATCATTAACGGTGATTTTAGCCAGCTGGTGTGGAAACGCATCACGCGCTCTTTAAGCATCAGCTACTTGTCCACGGGGGACAGCAATTACGAATTTGCGCTGTACAGGATTGCCGCCGGTGGCCGTATTCCCGAGCATCGCCATTCTGGCAGCGAGATGACGCTTGTGTTGGAAGGGGGTTTTTCAGACAGCAAGGGGAGTTATCACCCTGGGGATTTTATTTATCGGGTCGCTGATGAGAAGCACGCACCGGTCGCCCTAGATGGTGAGGATTGTATTTGTTTGGCGGTGCTGGATGCGCCGCTGCGGTTTACTGGTTGGAATTACCGCTGGTTGAATCCGTTTTTGCAGCTTCGGGCTAGCTGAAAGCTGCGGTGGCGAGGGATAGCTTGACGCTTGGGGAAACCCCCGGGCGATGTTCACGGCCAGCACGTAAGGGTCCCTACTAACACAACTAACATCAGGCCAAACCATTATGCGACTAGCGATACCCCGTGAGACACACCCGGGTGAAGACCGTGCGTCCGTCACCCCGGAGACAGTAAAAAAACTCGTGAGGCTCGGTGCCGATATTGCCATCGAGTCCGGTGCCGGCAAAGGCGCCGGTCATTCGGACGAAGCCTTCAAGGAGGCAGGTGCGACCATTGAAACCGATCGCGATGCTCTATTGGGCAGCGGTGACATGGTGCTGCGTTTGCGCAAACCCGAGCTGTCGGAAGTCGCCAAGCTCAAGCCTGGGTGCATTCACGTTTCCTACCTTGACCCGTTCAACGAACATGAATTGATTCGGGAATTCGCGGCTCGGCAGGTGACCGCGATCAGCATGGAAATGATCCCCCGCTCCACCCGCTCTCAAAAGATGGATGCGCTCAGCTCCCAGGCGAATCTTGCGGGCTATATCGCCGTCATGTTGGCTGCCACACGACTGCCACGCATTTTTCCCATGATGATGACGCCGGCGGGGACTTTAAAGCCCGCCAAGGTCTTCATCATTGGCGCGGGGGTTGCCGGCCTGCAAGCGATAGCGACCGCCAAGCGACTCGGTGCCAGAGTGACGGCCTTTGATACGCGCCCCGTGGTAGCGGAGCAGGTGCAGTCACTGGGCGGCAAATTTTTGGAAATCGATCTGGGTGATACCGGTCAGACCAAGGATGGCTATGCGCAAGAGTTGACGCCCGAGCAAGTGGAAATGCAGCGACAGGCGCAGAAGGACGTTATTGCGGAGTCTGACGTGTTAATCACCACTGCTCAGGTCTTTGGTCGTAAGCCCCCCGTGCTGGTGACCCGCGACATGGTCGAAGGGATGGCGCCCGGTTCGGTCATTGTTGATATGGCGGCGGAGACCGGCGGTAATGTCGAGGGCTCAGTGCCCAACGAAATTGTTGAGGTCAACGGCGTCACGATTATTGGTACCGGCAGCCTTGCCAACCTTGTCGCTCGCGATGCAACCCAGATGTATGCGAGCAACATGTTTAATCTGGTTGAGGATACTTGGGATACTGAAGCCAAGCAGTTCGTCCTCGATATGGAAAATGACATTCTTCCCGGTTGCGTGATCACCCACGGCGGTGCGGTTGTCCACCCGACCATCAAAAACATCCTCGAAGGAGCCGGCTGATTATGAATGGTGCAGAATATCTCCTGTTTATCCTCATGTTGTCGGTTTTTCTCGGCTTTGAGTTGATCAATAAAGTCCCTGCGACGCTTCACACGCCCTTGATGTCGGGTGCTAACGCCATTTCCGGCATTACGGTTGTGGGTGCGGTTGCACTCGCGGGCAATGGCCAGGGCGATCTCGCCCAGTGGCTGGGGGCGGCCGCTGTTGCACTGGCAACGGTTAACGTGATCGGCGGTTATCTGGTGACCGATCGCATGCTCGGCTTCTTCAAAAAGCGGGAGGGCTAATCATGGATACAAGCGTTATTACTGGTCTGGGTTACGTTCTTGCCTCTGGCTTATTTATTTTCGGTTTAAAAATGCTGGGCTCCCCGGCGACCGCGCGTCGCGGCAACATGGTGTCTGCGGCAGGTATGTTTGTCGCCATCGTGGTCGCTCTTATGGACCAGGGAATCGTTGATTACACCTGGATCATCGGGGGCATGGTCGCGGGCGGCCTTGTGGGTGCCGTTGCCGCGCGAGTGGTGGCGATGACCTCTATGCCCGAGATGGTAGCGTTGTTCAACGGCCTGGGTGGTTCCGCTTCGCTGCTGGTTGGCTGGGCCGCTCTTACGCCTGATGCGGCGACCTTCACCCTGGTGACTATTGTCCTGTCTATCTTGATCGGGGGCGTGACCCTCACGGGCTCGCTGATTGCCTATGGCAAGTTGAGCGAAATCATGGGTAGCGGCCAGATTGTGTTTCGCGGCCAGCAGATTGTTAATTCCCTGGTGATTCTTGGGATTCTTGGTGGTGCGGTGATGTTCACCCTAGAGCCGACCAACGCCAACTGGCTTTACATGGTCATCGGCCTGTCCTTGGTGTTTGGTGTGATGGCGGTGATCCCAATCGGCGGTGCCGACATGCCCGTGGTTATTTCACTGTTGAACTCCTACTCGGGTCTGGCGGCCTGTGCCGCGGGCTTCGCGATTGATAACAATGTGCTTATCGTGGCTGGCTCCCTGGTGGGGGCGTCGGGCATCATCCTCACGCAAATTATGTGTAAGGCGATGAACCGGTCTCTTACCAACGTCTTGTTCTCGGGCTTTGCCAGCGTCTCCAATGAAGTCACCGAGATCGAAGGCGAGATCAAGCCTATCAATGCCGAGGACGCCTACTACATTTTGGAAGCCGCCAGCAGCGTGGCGATTATCCCGGGTTACGGAATGGCAGTCGCACAGGCGCAGCACGTGGTAAAGGAGCTCTCAAATTTGCTTGAGGCCAATGGTGCCGAAGTGGTATTTGGGATTCACCCCGTAGCGGGACGTATGCCCGGCCATATGAACGTACTGCTTGCAGAAGCCGATGTCCCCTATGACCAGCTTCTGGAGATGGATGAGATCAATCCCCGTATGGATAACGTCGATGTCGCGATCGTGATTGGCGCCAACGACGTGGTTAACCCGGCGGCGCGGGAGGTCGAATCCTCGCCCATTTACGGCATGCCGGTGATTAACGTGGCGGACGCGAGAACAGTGTTTGTGCTCAAGCGATCTATGGCATCCGGGTTTGCGGGCATTGAAAACCCGCTGTTCTACAAAGAGAACACCCGCATGCTCTTTGGAGATGCGAAGGAGAGCCTCGGCAAGCTGGTCACTGAGCTCAGTAGCTAGGCAGTTACTGAAAGAGTTTAAAAAAGCCCGCTTTGCGGGCTTTTTTTTGGCATCAGCCGATCGCTGTTCCAACTGTCTGTCGCACCATTATAGATTAGGTCGTCGGTCTATAAGCTGTGGAAGGTGTCATCAAGGCCGACACTGCCTTGCAAAAGAAAAGTCGTATTGGTTTATGTGTTTTCGAATTGCAGCGCCGCTAACCGGGCGTACAGTTCGCAACTCGTTAACAGCTCTTTATGGGTGCCCACCGCAATCACCTTGCCCCGATCTACGACAGCGATCTGATCTGCATTGACCACGGTAGAGAGGCGATGGGCAATGATAATGGTGGTGCGCTCGCGCACAATCTGCGCCAGTGCCTGCTGGACATGAAATTCACTTTCGGTGTCCAGCGCGCTGGTGGCTTCGTCGAGCAGTAAAATTTCTGGGTCCTTTAACACCGCGCGGGCGATGGCAAGCCGCTGTCGCTGCCCGCCGGAAAGCTGAACGCCTTGAGCGCCAAGTGCGCTCTCATAACCCTCTGGTAGCGCTGCGATAAATTCATGGGCATGCGCAATGCTTGCCGCGGTTTTGATCTCTTCCAAGGAGGCTTCGGGCTTTCCATAAGCAATGTTGTATCGGACACTGCCGGTGAAAAGAACGGGGCTTTGGGGCACTAATGCCGCTTTTTCTCGCCAGGTGGCGAGCGGGATATCGCGAATATCGACATCTCCATAATAGATTCCGCCGCGCTGG